>CAYUME010000664.1:0-3428 GCA_964445475.1 uncultured Planctomycetia bacterium | reverse complement strand
AGAAAAAGAAGGACGAGGCGCCCCCCGTCGAGAGCACCATCATCGTGACGCCGGAGGGCGCACAGGGCGCGGTGCCCGAGGCGCCGCCCGAGACCCCCGAGGCGCCCCCCGCCGCCAGGGCCTCCCACGCGAAGGACGCCGCGCGGCCGGCGAAGGCGAGGGGGAAGGCGAAGGGGAAGGCCGGCCGGACGAAGAAGACGTCGAGGCGCTGAACGCGGCAGCCGGCGCTGCCGCCCGCGTGAGCGAGGAGCGGACCCGTGGCCAAGTCCAGCGTGGAATCCCGCCTGATCGGCCTGGCGGACCTCGTCCTCGAGGCGGCGCGGAAGAAGCGCGACCCCGAGATCGCGATCCCCGTCCGCGCCCTCTCCAACATCGAGTTCAACGAGCGGCGGCGCATCATCGAGATGAAGGACGCCAGGCAGGCGCGGACGTTCTTCAACCTCGGCATGGCCAAGAAGTTCATGCAGACGATGCTCGTCGCCGACGCCCTCGCCGAGCTCCAGCGCTCGGACTGCACCACGTCGCTCCGGGAGATCTACTACCGCACCAAGCACACGCTCCGGGACTCCTCCGAGAACACCTTCGACGCGCAGGACGAGAGCGACCCCATCCTCGAGGACCTGGAGGTCACGCTGGCGGCCCTCCGCGAGGAGCTGCACGTCGCCGCCGAGGGCCGCGGCAGCGTCGTCGGCAACATCGTGCTCGTCGACGACGGCGACGCCATCGACTGCACCCGGGCGGGCAAGAGCGGCCACACCGTGGCCTCGATCGTCGAGGAGCCGGACATCCGCATCCGGAAATGCAGCGCCGACTTCATCCTGCTGGTCGAGAAGGCGACGCAGTTCAACCGCCTCTCCGAGGACAAGTTCTGGAAGCGCCACAACTGCATCCTCATCACCGGCAACGGCCAGCCGCCCCGCGGCGTCCGCCGCCTCTGCCGCCGCATCCACGACGAGTGGAAGAAGCCCCTCTACGTCCTCGTCGACAACGACCCGTGGGGGTATTACATCTACTCGGTGGTCAAGCAGGGCTCGATCAATCTCGCGTTCGAAAGCCAGCGGATGGCGATCCCCGATGCGAAGTTCATCGGCCTCTCCAGCTTCGACCCCGAGAAGCACAAGCTCCCGCGCAACGTCGGCATCAAGCTCAACGACAAGGACATCTCGCGGGCCAAGGAGATCATGGCCTACCCGTGGTTCCAGAAGAAGGAGTGGCAGAAAGAGATCAAGCACATGCTGGCCAACGGCCTCAAGTTCGAGCTCGACGCCCTGGCCAACAAGGACTTCCGCTACCTCACCACGCACTACCTGCCGAAGAAGCTGAAGGACCGGGACTGGCTGGACTGACCGGCCCCGCCGCCTTCGCCCGACACCTTCCCACCGCCTTTCTTTTCCCCGCCGGTCCGTGCGTACCCCATGACGGGACCGGCCCGGTTGCCCAGCCGGGCGCGCGGGATCCCCTGCCGGGTCGGCCTCCTGCCGGGGGCGGAGACGCGGATTCGCTTGACCGGGAAAGGTTATATATGTATTATCATGTTATACATATAGTACGTTCGGAGCAGACGCCGGATGCCCCCCCGCGCACCGAAGACGCGCTACGACGCCCCCGCGGTCCGCCTGGCGGTGCGTCTCGTCGAGTGCCTCGCCGACCGCGGGCGCCCCGCCGGGGTGAGCGAGGCCGCCCGCGCCCTCGGCACCAACAAGAACATGGCCTACCGCCTCCTCAGCACGCTCGCCCGCGAAGGCTGGGTCCGCGCGGAGCCGGACGGCGCCGGCTACGTCCTGACCCTGCAGCCCTTCCGCTCCGCCGGCAAGGTGGTCAACCGCCTGGACCTCGTCACGGCCGCCGAGGGGCCGATGCGGGAGCTGCGCGACGCGCTCGACGAGTACGTCTACCTCGGCGTCCTCCACGGCGACCGCGTCCTCTTCGTCCGCGATCTCCGCCCCCGAGCCAAGCCCGTCCAGGTCGCCGGCGGCGTGGGCTACGACTACCCGCTCCACGACAACGCTCCCGGCAAGGCGCTGCTGGCCTGGGGCGGCGAGCCGCTCCTCGCCCGCGTCCTCCGGCGCGGCCTCCGGCGGACCACCCCCCGGACGATCGCCGATCCCGACGCCCTGCGTCGCCACCTGGCCGAGGTCCGCCGCCGCGGCTTCGCCCTCGACCTGGAGGAGAACATCCCGGGCGTGATCTGCCTCGCCGTCCCCGTCTTCGACCGCGACGGCGCCGTCGCCGGCACCGTCGGGATCACCACCCTGACGGCTTTCCATGCCGTGAAGGTGCTCACGGGGACGATGGGCCCCGTCGTCATCGAGACCGGTCGCCGGATCTCGTCAGCCCTGGGATACGCCGACCCGGCGCCCTCAAGCGGATCCCCGTCCCTCTGAGCCCTGGATCGCGCCATGCCCAGCCGAGCGATCGCCGCCGCCTTCGTCCTCGCCTCGCTCCTGGCGCCGCGCGCCGGGGCGGAGGACGTCCCCCGCACCGTCGACTTCCGCTACGCCCTGCCGTGGTGGCAGACGTCCATCTGCCTCCCCGACGACCCCGAGAAGCCTCTCGTCGGGAAGGAAGGGCAGCTCTTCTTCGACTTCGGGAACAAGGGGCCGCGCCAGTTCGCCTTCTCCCTCGCCCCCGGCGTCGTGGGCGAGGCCGCGTGGGTCCGCCAGGAGACCGCCTCCGCCAAGGCGCCGATCGTCCGGACCGTCTGGGACGCCGGCGGCGTCGAGGTCCTCGCCGAGGCCTTCCTCCTGATCCCCGACGGGGCGGGCGCCGCCTCCCCCGCGGGTCCCGCGTCGCGCGTCCGTATCGCCGATCCCCCGCCCACCGTCCAGCGCGGCTGGGCCAAACCCGTCAACCCCTGCGACCCCGGCTTCGCCGATGTCGCCGTCGGCAACGACGGCGCCCCCGTCGCCGTCGACATCGCCGTGCCGGCCGGCTCGGCCGCGACCATCGTCTTCGGGCTCTGCGAGGGATGGTGGGACAAGGCCGGCCAGCGGCCGCTCCATCTCGCCGTCGAGGGCGGAGCCTCCCGCCAGGTCGACCCGGTGAGGGATTTCGGCGGGAAGAACAGGGCGGGCGTCTGCCTCCTCGAGGGGCGCGACGCGGACGGCAACGGATCGATCCGCTCCACCGTCGAGGCCGTGGCGGGCGCGCCGGACCGCAACACGATCCTCAACGTCCTCTGGGCCTTCACCGGCCCCCCCCCGTCCCGCGAGCGCATCCTCGCGGGTGGTGTGGACGACGCGGCCCACGCCGTCCTCCGCTTCGGAGGCGCGCCGGTCGCCCGTCGCTATGCCCTCACCCTCCGCCTGACGAATCCCGGCCCGCAGCCGCAGTCCCGCCGGCCCGTCGTCCGCATCCAGGGCATTGCGCCCGTGGCCTTTCGCCCGGAGGCCGGAACCGTCGCGATCGGCGGCGCGACGCGGCTCCTC
>CAYUME010000663.1:0-3440 GCA_964445475.1 uncultured Planctomycetia bacterium | reverse complement strand
AGCGAAACGTCGGGCCGGCGGGGTGCATGCCAGTTGTGGATATCGCACCGGTTGGCGACGGCGTCAAGCGCGATAAAGCAGGGCGCAGAAATGATTGGCCGCCGTACGGTTTTGCAGCGTCGAGCGTCCGCGGCTCTTCCAACTGCTGGCACCCCGCTTCACTCTCCGTAAGAAGGTGAAGGTGAGGGAAACGCGAACGCAATAGCCAGGGCGGGTGGCAACTAAAGGCAAGGAAAAGCAAGTTATGGGCACGGCTAGATCAAGGCGTCCGCACGAGATCGTGTCGGCGAGAGCCAGGCGTCGGCACGAAATCGGCACGGCGAGAGCCAGGCGTCGGCACGAAATTGGCACGGCGAGAGCCAGGCGTCGGCACGGAATCGGCACAGCGAGAGCCAGGCGTCGCACGGCGTTTCCGGGGGGCCACCGCCGACAAAAAAACGCCGCCACCCGCACGGTGCGAGTGACGGCGTTGGTTTGTCGATCTCGACGCCACACCTGAAATGCCGGTTGGTCATTCTTGCGGCCCCCGCCGAAGCGAGGGCCGGGGGAATGGTCAGTGCTTTTTCAAGTGCACGTTTGCGATTCCCCTTCGGAAGCACCCCTGCGTGCACTCCCGGCAGAATCCGTGCCGGTGCTCCCAGGTCTTCGGGCACCGGTACCGGCCCAGGAAGGGGCTGCCTTCCTCGAGCCGATCGGCGCCGAAGAACATCGTCGACCACCCGTCGGACGCAAGCCCCTCGACCTCCTCAGCGGTATTCGAGGGATCCAGGCTGGCCAGGACCCGCGCGTTGCGGAGCGTCAGGAGACGCCCGCGGATCTGGTCGCGAAGAACCGGCGCGCGCCAGGCCCTCGTGGGCACCCAGAAGAGGATCGCGGGGTACGTTCGGATGATCGATTCGATGCGGGAGACGTCGGCGGGGGTGGCCAGCGCCTCCCCCGCCGCGGCGAACCGGATCCTGTCGGTGGGATGCTTCCGTCTTTCGATGAGTCGCCCGAATTGATCGGGCGTAAGGTGCTCCCATTCCGATCGCAGCCGCCGCTCGAGAGCCAGGCGGGCGGCCGGCTTCTGCCAGCATTCGAATTTTCGCATGTAGCAGAAGCGTCTGCAGAACGAGGTCGCGTACGGACACACCTTGTGGGACCGGTCGATCGCGTAAAGACCGATCTCCTCGATGTACCGCAAGGTCGACCCCCTTTCGTGAAAAGGGGGCGCGGGCCTATTCCCGCGTCCCTTCCCGGGGGCACGTGCACAGCCCCGGAAAGAGGCGCTGCGCCTGCCGGGGCGTGAAGACAGGCAGGCGCGTGGAGGGATCGAACTGCGTGAGGGCGATATGGCTATCTGCTGGTGTGCTTTCGCGCTCCGCTCCCTCCCCGCCCGGCGGGGAGGGCCCGGAGGGCGTCAGGTGGAGGAAGGAGAAGCGGGGATCTCGCTCATCTGCGCCTCCAGGACCTTGGTGACGGGTCCCCGGGCGTCGTCGGGGATCGACTTCAGGTCCAGGTGGTCGAGGATCTCCGCGCTCGGCTCTTCGTCGTCCAGATTGGACACCAGAACGACCAGCGTGTCGTCGGGATCCGTGACGAAGACGTTCATCTCGCCGAACGTGGTGTCGATGACCACCAGCTTCTTCCGTTCCTCCACGGGTGCGATCTCCTCCATACGGGGCTCCTGATATATGGCGGGCCTATTCCCGCGCTTCATTCCCCGCCCGCGCTTGCGCGGGGGCGGGGCTTGGAGAGCGGCTAGAAGGCGTACTCCCGACGGCCGTGCTTGTGGGCCCACTGGCCGATGAGCGAGAGGTAACGCTGACGGTCGAAACAGAGCGTTTCGAAGTCGTCGTTGAGGATCTCGTTCATCTGCCCGAGCTCATCGAAGTCGACGAGCACGTCTGGGTCGTCTTCCGACGCTTCGCGGACCTTGAACGCCGGAACCGACGCGAGCCGGCGCTTGACGCGGCATTCCCGGTCAAGAACGACCACGTTGAAGCGGTCGCCGGCCAGCTTGGTCGAGAAAGGACCCAGACAGAGGATCCAGACTCCCAGGTGGCCATACTTGACGGATGCCTCACCGATTTCCGGTCTCTTGCGTGGCGGCGTGAAGGTCGGCTGGTACGCAGGACGCGGCGGGGCCTCGAACGGGGGCAGGGGCGGTTTCGGCGGCTTCGGCTTCTCCTCAGGAAGCGTCGAAGTGCCGGCTTCCAGCTCCTTGATCCACGTCGAAAGCTGCTGCTTGTCCATGCGGCATCTCCTGATTGGACGCGGCCTATTCCGCGCTCCGTTCCGCCCCCGCGTCGGCGGGGACGGCCCGGAGGGCGATCACTTCCACCCTTCGCGCTCGAGGGCCTGCACGCGGCGCGCGCAGTCCCTCAAGGCCTCCGAGAGCCATGCGTGGTCCCGGGACTCCGACACGGAGGCGGTCGCGCCCCGCTGGGGGGCCGTGACCAACTGCACCCGGTAGCCGGGGCGCGCGGAGGGATGCAGGTGCTTTTCCCAGTCGCACACCAGCTCGACGCGGGGGCCGTCTTCCGGCCGGATCGGGACCTTCACGGGGATCCCGACAATGCGAAGTGAGCTCATCGCCGTTCTCCTGATGGCCGGGGCGGCCAATTCCGCCCCTCTCCAGGGGCCGGGAGGATGGGCGCCTGGAGAGGGGCACGGCGTCTCCGCGGAGTGGACGGCAAAGCGGAGACCAGTTGGCGGGCAAACGAAATGAACTAACCGTGCGGGATCACGAGGGGAGTGTTTGAGGCGGGATTACGGCGGTGTGAACGCTAGAACTCTACCCTACGCTTCCTGCAGAAGTCAAATCGACGTGAACAAAAAGCCGGAATATTTTGCACCCTAGGCATCATTTTGACGCCTTCTGCGCCTTAGCGGGTTTAGAAAGATAGTAGGGAGCATTCAATTATCGCAAAGAGGTGCAGCAAGAACAATAACCAGACCCTGGAATACCATGGTTCTCCATGGTTTTACCATGGGCATAGTCAGGAAAAGACTAGGGCTAGACGACTAGGGGGGGCTATAGGTGTGTTCCTATAGGGGGTGCCTATAGGGATATATAGACGCCTATAGTTATGTCACCTATAGGCGCGTTCCTACAGGTGTTTCGGTAGTCGCAAGCAGCCGACGTGCCGAAACGGCGCTTGATAATCTGGAAACGTTCCTTGTCCCCTTCTTGGTCAGGATACGCTCCCCGGTTCGTCCGCCTCGATGCACGCGGCCTGCGCCTCCACATACTCCCGGGGATAATGCGCCTCGAGGAACGCGGCCCGGTAGCCGATCAGGGCAATCGCCGCATCCTGGGCCTTGCACGACAGGCCCGGCGCGGCATGATGGAGCCAGACGAAGATATCGCCGGACGCGTCCCGGGCGACCCCGTTCCGGGCCGCCCCGCCGACGAACCTCTCCCCATACCACAGCGCGATCTCCGGCATCGGCTTCTC
>CAYUME010000662.1:0-3447 GCA_964445475.1 uncultured Planctomycetia bacterium | reverse complement strand
GATGGCGCAGGCCGCGGGGCGCGCGAAGCTCGGCGACAACCATCCGTCGCCCGAGACCATTGCCGGCTTCGTGCAGTACGCCAACTGCGTCCGCGGCGTCTTCGCGTGCGTCGCGGGCGCGCCGGACCAACGAGAGGTCGCGAAGTGGTGGGGGAAGTGCCGCATGGGCGCGCAGGGGACCGAGGGGTTCGCCGAGGTCCTCACCAACGGGGGCTGGCGCGCGGTGACGAGGCGGCATGGCGCCCAGTCCGGCGAGGGCGCCATGAGCTACGACCTCGACATGCCGCCCTACATCCAGGAGATGGCCGACTGGCTCGACGGGAAGGCCGCGCACGCCTGCCGGTTCGAGGAGGCGTACGCGGGGGCGGAGATCCTCTTCGCCCTCCAGCGGTCCGCCGCCGAGGGCGGCCAGGTCGCGCTGCCGCTCGCCGCCGGCGCCGACGAGCAGGCGCTGCTCAAGGCGCGCGTCCCCGACCGGCCGGTCCTCCCGTCCTGCGACGCCAACCGTAAGGAGTACGGCCTCGCGTGACGCTCGCTTGGCAACAAACGGCGCGGCATACGGACGCCGCGCCGTTTGTTGCTTTTCCCGGGCGGGACCGCCTCGCGGTGAAACACGTTGTCATTGCGCCCGCCGGGATTATAATCCTGCCGTCTTCGTCCCGTGCCTCGACCCTGGAGCCCGACCATGCAGGTCATCATCCGCCCGACGCGCGACGACGCCTCGCGCCTGGCCGCCCGCCTCATCGCGAAGGCGGTCCGTGCCAAGCCGGGCCTCGTGCTCGGGCTCGCCACCGGCCGCACCATGGAGCGCCTCTACGCGCTCCTTGCCGCGATGCGCCGCGACGAGAGGCTCGACTTCTCCCTCTGCCGGACCTTCAACCTCGACGAGTACGTCGGCCTGCCGCCGACGCACGAGAACTCCTACCGCTATTACATGAACGAGCACCTCTTCCGGCACATCAACATCGACCCCCGGAACACGCACCTGCCGGACGGGATGGCGGCGGACCTGGGCGAGGCCTGCCGGCGGTACGAGCAGGAGATCGCGGAGGCCGGCGGCATCGACCTCCAGCTCCTCGGCATCGGCCGCGCCGGCCACATCGGCTTCAACGAGCCGCTCTCCGCGCTCCGGTCGCGCACCCGCGACAAGAGCCTGACGCCGGTGACCATCGCCGAGAACTCCACGCTCTTCAAGGACCCGGCGGCGATGCCCCGGCGGGCGCTCACGATGGGGGTGGGGACGATCCTCGAGTGCAAGCGGCTGATCGTGCTCGTGGCGGGCGGAAGCAAGGCGGCCGTCCTCGCCAAGGCCGTCGAGGGGCCGGTGACGTCGATGATCTCCGCCAGCGCCATCCAGCTCCACCCGAGCTGCACCGTCATCGCCGACGAGGACGCCGCGGAGGACCTGCAGGAGAAGGACTACTACCGGTGGATCTTCGAGAACGAGCCGGAGTGGGAGGCGTTCAGGGGGGAGCGGCGGGGATGAGACTCCCGGGATCCCTCCCACACACTGCGGTCCTGCGCCTTGCGCTGTGAAGTTCGTTGGGCGGCACGAAACGGGGTCTCGCCGAAGCGTCGACGACTGTCCTTGAGATCTGACGCGACCCGTTTATGCACTTGTCCGGGAGTGTGACATGATACACATCGGCCGCCTCCTCGTCCTCCTCGTCCTCGCCGCCCTGCCGGCCGGAGCCGTGGAGACGAAAGGCCCCTTCACGTGCGAGATGGGGCGGGAGTACTTTCTCCAGTTCCCGGACAGCTTCGACCCGGCACGGACGTACTGGCTGGTCGCGGTGGCGCACGGCTTCGGCGGGAACGGGAAGGCCGGACTGAGCAACGCGGCGCCCCTTTTCAAGGCCGGCCTGGACGACTTCATCGTCGTCTCGCCCTCCTACCCGCCGCGCAGCGATTACATCCTTCTCGGCAGCGGGGCGAAGCAGCAGCTCCTCGGCCTGATCCAGAAGCTCTCAGGCGAGTACAAGCTCCATCCCCGGATCTTCCTGGCGGGCTTCTCCGGCGGCAGCCAGTTCTCCCACCGCTTCGCCATGGCGGAGCCGCAGCTCGTGGTCGGCTGCGCGGCCCATTCGGGGGGCAGCTGGGGGCCGGGGGTCAACAAGCGGGCCCTGCACATCCCCTTCGCCGTCTCCTGCGGCCTGGACGACATCGGGGGGGACATGGGCTCCCGCATCGAGAACGCCCGGATCTACTTCGAGAAGCTGGTCCAGGACGGCTACCACGTGCAGCACCGGTTCTGGCCCGGCGTCGGGCACACGCTGTGCGACGGCGCCCGGAAGATGACCGTCGACTGCTATCTCCTGGCCACGCGCGGCCTCTTTGCCGGCGACCGCGAGGCGCTCGACGCGGAGGTGGAGCGGATCCGCGGCCTGGCGGGGGCCGATGCCGCCGCGGCAGCGGGCAAGGTGACGGACTTCAAGCCGGAGCGCCCGGCCCCCAAGGCGCTCCGGGTGGCCGCCCTCAAGGAGGCGGAGCGCGACGCGCGGCGGGAGGAGCTCGGACGGCTGGGGCTGGGCGGGCGGAGCAAGAACGGGAAAGACTACTGGGTCGACGACGCGAACGAGAACCAGCATGGCTGGATCGACACCCGCGTCGCAGCGCCCGACCGGACGGCCCGGCTGAGGGCCTACCTGTCCGGCTTGTCGAAGGCCCTGGCCGGTGAAAGCCGGGTGTCGAAGCCGTAGTCGAAAACGCCGGATGCCAGACGGCTTCCATGGCGGGGTGGAGCCAGTCGTTCCGGAAGCCGAAGCCGTTTCCCGATAAGCGCCGCGCTGGAGGGGGACCCGGAGCCGCCCGGCATGAAGGCAAACGGGCTTACTGAAGTGACTAGCCGCCCGCCAGGTGCGCCGCCACGTCGGCGGCCGACGGATCCTTCGCCAGGATCCCCGAGAAGTCCCGCCGCGTCTCGATCGCCTGCTTGACCGCCCCCGCCAGCGACGCGTCCCCCACCAGGTTGGCCCCCACCAGGACGCCGTCCCGGAAGACGAGGCTGCGGTAGCCCTTCCCCGTCTCGTCCGCGAAGGCGCGGTAGCTCCCGTCGGGCGGCGCGAACTGCCCGATGCTGACGGTGTCGAGGCCGAGGACCTTGAGGGTGTGGGCGCGCGGCACGCCCCCGAACGCGGCGGACCCGCCGGCGGCGTTCGTCCCCGCCACGGCGCCCTGGGCCTGCGCGACGAACCAATTGCCGTAGAGGAGGCCCTGGTGCTCGGCGACGTCGCCTGCGGCGGAAATCTCCGGATGCGAGGTCTGCAGGCGGTCGTCCACGACGACGCCCTGTTTCACGGCCAGCCCGGCTTGACGCGCCAGCCAGGACTCGGTGCGGACGCCGGTGGCGAGGATGATCAGGTCGGCAGGAAGGGGCTCGCCCGTCGCGATCCGAAGCCCCGTCGCGCGGTCCGCGCCCGCGACCCCCTTCGCGCGGACGCCGTAGCG
>CAYUME010000661.1:0-3448 GCA_964445475.1 uncultured Planctomycetia bacterium | reverse complement strand
ATTCGCGCCCATCCCCTCCGTCATGAAGGCCCAGATGACCCGCATCAGGTCCTCCGCAGGAGGGAGCGTCTCGAGCAGGCTGAGCTGGTCCAGCATGCCGACCATGTACCCCCGCATGAAGCTCGCGATCTCCTCGGGAGGAAAGTCCTTTCGGATCTGCCCCCGCACCTGGGCCTGCCGGATCACCTCCAGGGTCCCCGCCTGGAAGCGCTTCCGCTCCTCCAGCTCCTCTTCCGGGAGGCTGCCGGGAAGGACGCCGCGACGAAAGAGGTTGGAGGCATACAACACCTTGAAGTAGTTTCGATTCTGCCCGAAGTACTCCAGAAACGTGAGCGCCGCCTGCCGCAGCTTCTCCAGCGGGTCCGCCGTCTCCGCCATGGCCTTCACAATGAGATCCCGGAACCTGCGGCCGTGGCGTTCCACCAAGGCCATGACGAGCTGCTGCTTGTCCTTGAAATACAGGTACAGCGTACCGGTCGCACAGTCGGCCGCCTCCGCGATTTCGCCCATGGTCACGGAGTCATATCCGACCCTGGCGATGGCAGCCTCTGCCGCCTCGAGCAGGTGCTCGATGGTCGTCTCACGCCGTCGTTTGCGAAGGGATGAATCGCTATTCATATAAATGAACCTTATATATAATACATTGAAAGGCATTCATTGTCAAGTGAATTGAATGGATGCCCATCAACGGATTCTGACCGTATGGAATGGAAGAAAAGGAGAGGGTATCGGAATGCCTGGAAAGAAGTCCCTGAAAAGTACAAGGAACACCAACGGGAAACGATGGGAAGTGCGCAAGGTCTAAAGGAGATAAGGGATGCGTAAAATGCACCCCGTTTACTAATCCAGGAGCAACCAGCCTCGATCCCTTGTTTCTAGTTTTGACAAACTAGACGCATCATCATGGGCCAAGCGGGAAACGCGAGCCGCGTCGGCTGCAAAAAAAATGCCCCGCGGCACGTGCCGCGGGGCGTCGTATGTCGTGAGCCGGCGTTAGAGACAGGCCGCCCGGTCGATCGTCCTGCGCAGGCGGGCGAGCGAGAGAAGGCGGTGCTTCTTGACGGCGGATGCGCTCACGGCCGCCGGCGCGGCATCCAGCTTAGCGCTCCGGATGTACCCCTCGACGGCCTTGGCGAACTCCATCACGGACCCCCAGCGCTCGGCCGGTACGGGCATGAGGGCCCGGCGGATCGTCGCCTCGAGCCGGGCCTCCACCGGCACGTTCCAGAGCGACATCGGCGGCGGCGGCATCTCCTTCGCCCGCATCAGCGCGATCAGGTCGGGGGCGACGTACGGGAGGACGCCCGTCACCATGCGGTAGGCGATGACGCCCAGGGCATAGACATCGCGACGCGGGTCGAAGACCCCCTTCGCCCCGCGCAAGGCCTCCGGCGCCATGTAGGGGGGCGTCCCGCACAGGAACCCCTCCCCCAGCCCGGCATCGCGCCCCGCGACCGGTGCGCGCAGGGTGGCCGACTCGAAGTCCGTGATCTTCGGCACGCCCGCGGCGGTCAACAGGATGTTCGAGGGCTTCAGGTCGTTGTGCACGACCCCGCGCCCGTGCAGGTGGTGGGCACCGCGGGCGACGACGGCCAGGATCCGCAGGCGCGCGGCGAGCGGAAGCCCGCCCTGCGGGAGGGCGTGCTGCAGCGGCCGCCCGTCCACGTACTCCATCGCGTAATAGAGACGGCTTCCGGCCGTCCCCATCTCGCGAATGCCGACGATGTGGTCATGCCGGACCTGGGAGGCGATGATGGGGCCGCGCAGGAAGAGCTCCTCCGCCCCCGCATTCCCGCTCAGGTGCGGCCGCAGGACCTTGACGGCCACGGTCTCGCGCGTCGCGCGATTCCGGGCCCGGTAGACGATGCCCAGCTCACCGTACCCGACCACCCGCTCCAACGCGTAGTTCCCGATCCGGCATTCCTTTCGCCACATGGCGCGTCTCCCCAGGCAGGACGGTGAAACTTCGACACGCAATCCCCGGACCAATGCGGGAGGAGAGTGCGTGTCGAATTTTCAAGACCCGGAGGATGGGCTGACGTCCTATATCTATATCGAGAGGTCCCGTGGAAAACTTTACTGGAAAGCCGTATCAATTATGCATTTATGGGTTCCGCGGTGGCGGGGCGGGATCCCGCGGGGTGGGCGAGAAGGCTTCCCTTGTAGTATACTGGCGATCCGGCCTCCACCGGCCGGAAGTCCCCTTCGGAGAAACAATCATGGACAGGGCGCCCTCCCCCCACCCCCCGTCGCCAACCCGGCGGGCGTTCTGCCGGTCGGCCCTCGCGGCGGCCGCCGCCCTCCACGCCGCCCCGGCCTCCGCCCAGGCGAAGCGCCCGGTGGCGTTCTACAAGAACCTGGCGCCCGGCCACCTCGGCGTGAAGGCCGACTCCCAGCAGGCGCTCGCGTACGCGGTCGAATTCGGCTTCAACGGCATCGCGCCCCAGGTGGGCGAGTTCGCGAAGGCCTCCGACGCCGAGCTCGCCGCATGGACGGAGGCCCTGAAGGCCAAGGGGATCCGCTACGGCGCCGCCGGACTGCCCGTCGACTTCCGCGGCGACGACGACCGGTTCCAGAAGGACATCGCCCTCCTGCCCGGACGGGCGTCCCTCCTGCAGAAGCTGGGCGTGACGCGGGTGGCGACGTGGATCACGCCGGGCCACGCGGAGCTGACGTTCGAACGGAATTTCGAGCTCCACCGGAAGCGCCTCGGCGAGGCGGCCCACATCCTCCGGGACCACGGCATCCGGCTGGGCCTGGAGTTCGTGGGGCCGAAGACCTCCCGGTCGCGCCACCGCCACCCCTTCATCTACAACCAGAAGGGCATGCTGGATCTGGCGGCCGCCATCGGCACCGGCAACGTGGGGCTCCTGCTGGACAGCTGGCACTGGTACACGTCCCACGGGACCGTGGAGGAGCTGCACCGGCTGAAGAACGCGGACGTCGTCCACGTCCACGTCAACGACGCCCCGGCGGGCATCCCGGTGGACGAGCAGGCCGACAACCGGAGGCAGCTGCCGGTGACGAGCGGGGTGATCGACATGAAGGGATTCGTCAACGCCCTGGCGGCAATCGGCTACGACGGCCCGGTGGAGTGCGAGCCGTTCGACAACGACCTGCGCGCGATGGAGGCCCGCGCCGCGCTCAAGCGGACGATCGAGGCGCTCGACCGCACGTGGGCGCTGATCGCATGAAATCCCCGTCCAACGACGACGTGCCGCACCGCCCCGGCCGCTCGCGGGGTAGCGCCGGCACGCCCGCCGCGCCGCCGGAGCTCGAGGGCAGCGTCGCCGTCGTGAAGACCGACGCCTTCTACTTGCTCTTGACCTTCACCGGCCGGACGCTCTCCCGCTGCTCCGGCGTCAGGACGAAGACGTCGATGCCCCACCGGAGCCGGTTCTGGATCTCCTTGGCGCCCTTGGAGTCCTCGCCGGCCTCGGCGATCTCC
>CAYUME010000660.1:0-3455 GCA_964445475.1 uncultured Planctomycetia bacterium | reverse complement strand
CGATCGGCCACGCGAACGGCGCGGCCTCCGGCGCGTTGTCGGTCACCGTCCCGTCCGCCGCGTAGAGCCGGCCGCCGGCCAGGTAGACCGCCTCGGACTTCTCCTTCTCGCCCAGGAGCTTGAGCACTGCCGGCAGCTCGCGCTTCAGCTGCTCCGTCTCCTCCCGGGCCTTCAACTCGGCCCGCGCCAGGTCCAGCGCGTTGCGGACCTCCTCCTCGACGACGCGCCGGCCGGCCTTTTCCGCCTCCGTCGCGAGCCGCTCCTTGGCCTGATCCAGGGCGTCCGCGAGGGCCTGGTCCTTCTCCTTCCCCTGGTTTTCCTGCCAGACGATCACGGCGTTCCGGCCCGCCACCTTCACGTCCTCCTCCGTCGGCGTCCGGCCCTGGGCCTGCTCCGCCTTCCGCCAGGCCTCTTCGCCGTTCTTCTGGATCTCCTCCATCTGCTGCGCCATCGCCACGGGCCTCACCTCGGCGATGGCCTCCCGGACGCGCTGGAGCGGGACCGGGACGATCTCCGTCCCCTTCCGAATCCCGAACCAGGAGGGCCAGATCGCGGCGTGGGGCCGGATGACGCCGTCGCCGTCCCGCTTGAAGACCGGGGCCTGGACGGCGGGGCGCTGCGCGGCGTCGAGGTTGAGGAACGTCTTGAGCCCGAGGGCGTTGGCGCGGGCCGTCTGGAAGAGGCCGACCTCCCGGCCCGGCACAGGGCCGGAGTGACAGACGGTGCAGGAGAGCTTCTCGAGGTGGAACGCGGGAAGCCCGTAGTGCTCGACGGACGGGGCGCCGAGCCGGCCGCTCTCGTGGCACCCGCGGCAGGTGAGGGTGTCGTCCCCCGGGTGGAAGGCGTGCCCCTCGCCGCCGCCGTCGCCGCGGGTGATCTCGTGGTCGATCCCGTTCCGGTGGCAGTCGGTGCAGGCCAGCCCGGCGGCGAGGTGGACGTCCAGGTCGTGCGGCGCGGCCGCCTTGTCGACGACCCCCGGCACGCGGCTGGCATGGCAGACCTGGCAGTTCCGGGCGGGAGGACGTCGGGTGATGTCGATGGAGACCCGCCCGTCGGGGTCGAAGCGGGCCGGGTCGTACCGGACGCCGGCGTCCTTCGCCAGGTAGGGGGACCAGAACGGGGTGTCCGCGAGGTAGCTCTCCCCCAAACGCATCTGGTCCTTCCGGTTCGAACGGACCGTCCCGAACCCGGCGGCGGCGGTCGGGGCGGCGCGGAAGTTCAGCTCGGTGTGGAGATAGTACCAGCGGTTCCCGTTGCTGTAGCCGCCGTTGGCGTGACAGGCGAGGCAGTCGATCTCGAGGGCCCCCACCTCCTTCCAGCGGGGGCTGGGGATGCCCTGGGCGACGGCGGGCCCCCCGGACAGGACCGACTCCTCGAAGACGTCGCGGGGCCGGCCGTCCTTCTGCCACTGGAGCAGGCTGCCGCCCGGATGGTGGCGTCCGAAGAGGAGAACGAACTCCCAGTCGTTCATCCCGAAGTCGGCGGGGCGCCGCTTCGCCCCGGCGGCCCACCCGCGGTGGGAGACCGGGACCTGGGTGCCGGTGACCGCGTCCCAGAGGATCCAGGGCTCGCCGGGACGGCCGTCCGGGACGACGTCGAACCCCGCCTGGAAGTGCCGCCCCATCGCGATCCGCTCGACGTCGTGGCACTTCGCGCAGGTGCGCGCGGGGCTGTAGGGGACGGTCGCGTCGGGTCCGAGGATGTTCCCGTCCGCATCGATGAGGTTGATGCGATGGACGTAGGTCTGGTCGGACCCGGTCACGTACCGGGCAGGCGGCGCCGCGAAGGCGGCGACGGCCGGGATACCGGCGAGGGCGACGGCGGCCAGGAGCGGGGTGCGGTTCACGGAACCTCCGGTGATATCAGCCAGGGACCAGGAGCCCAGGACTCCGACGGTATCCGGTCAGACCTTGAAGTCGTCCGGCTTGAAATCGATGCGCTGTCCCGAGAGGGCGGCCTCGCCGGCCCGGACGCAGATCACGGTGGTCGCGAAGGCGGCCTCCGGGGTGCAGGCGGGCGGCTGGCCCGTCGCGATGCTGTGGGAGAAGTCCTCGAGGGCATACCGGTGCTCGGGCTTGGTGAGGAGGGACTCCCGGTCCATCACCGACTCGAGGCGCCGGCCCTGCTCGCGCTTCTGCAGGGTGTCCAGGACGCCGCCGCCGCGGAGGGTCCGGCCCACCGCGGCCAGGAGCTGGGACTTGCCCTTCGCCTTCTTCTTCTCCTCCTCGACCTTGGCCGAGACGGTCTTGCCCTCCTCGCGGTAGACCCACCCGCCGTCGCCGCCCAGGAAAAGGGTCCCCTCGTCGCCCATGAACTGCTCGTACATCTCGTCGAAGGCGTTGGTGGTCATGATCTGCTGCTGGACGCGGACCATCCCGCGGCCGGCGGCGCGGTCGGGGTACTCGAGCATGGTGAGGATGGAGTCGAACCACTCGCGCGGCGGAAGGGTCCGGCCGGTGGCGTCGGTCTCGTGGGTGTAGTGGTCGAGCCCGGCGCTGCCCATGACGACGGCGGGGAAGCCGTCGAGCATCCAGTTGAGGGTGTCGACCTGGTGGCTCCCCAGGTCGGCCATCCAGCCGCCGCTGTGCTTCTTGTAGAGCCGCCAGTCCCGCAGGTGGGTCATCGTCTCGTAGCCCCACGGGCGGCAGTCGAACTCCTCCTCGGGGACGGCGGGAGCGCGGCCGCTGCCGTTCCGGTTGAACTGGACGCGGGCGTGGGTGAGGCGGCCGATGTGGGCCCAGTGCGGGCACGTCCCCTTCTCCTCCGCCGTCTCCTTCAGGTGGAGGAACTCGTAGGCGAGCTGGTAAAGGGGGCTGGAGCGGCGCTGGTGGCCGACGTGGAGGATCCGCTTCGCGTCGCGGGCGGCGAGGACCATGCGACGGGCCTCCTCGATCGTCGGGGCCATCATCGCCTCGCAGTAGACGTGCTTGCCGGCCTTGAGGAAGGCGCAGGCGAGCTCGGCGTGCAGCGCGTCCGGGACGGCGAGGATCACGGCGTCGATCGCCGGGTCGTCCACGAGCGGCTTCCAGTCGGCGCCGGCCTTCGGCTCGGTGCCGAGCCACCCCCGGAGGAAGCCGTAGGCGCGGGCGCGGTTCCGGGGCCAGATGTCGCAGAGGGACTTGACGGCCAGCCCGGGGACGCGGACGGCGTTGGCCAGGAGCCAGAGCCCCTGGGCGCCGCAGCCGACGAGGGCCAGGTTGGCGGGCCGGTCGACGCCGGCGCGCCCCTTGGCCTCCTGCTCGGCGGCCTCGCGCGCGGCGGCGGCGGCGACCGCGGCGGCAACCGCGGCGGACGTCGCGGGGTCGGCGCGGCGCGTCTGGATGAAGGGACCGTGGGCCATGTCTGCCTCCTGGATGGATGTCCGGAACCGCGCCGCGCGGGCCTCCGGCCCGGCGCGCTCACGACACGACGAAGTCCTCCGGCTTGAAGACGATCTTCGTCTTCTTCTCGGCGGC
>CAYUME010000659.1:0-3457 GCA_964445475.1 uncultured Planctomycetia bacterium | reverse complement strand
ATCCATCCCCTCGTCTGCGCCGCCTTCAACGCCGACTTCGACGGCGACCAGATGGCGGTCCACCTCCCGCTCTCCTGGGAGGCCCAGGTCGAGGCGAAGACCCTGATGATGTCGATCAACAACGTCTTCTCGCCGGCGCACGGACGCCCCGTCATCACGCCGACGCAGGACATGGTCCTGGGCGTCTACTACCTGACGATCCAGCGTCCCGGGCTGCCGGGGGAGGGGAAGCGCTTCTACAACCGTCGCGAGGTGCTGCTGGCCTACGCGAGCGGCAAGATCGCGCTGCACGCCGTCATCGAGGTCTGCCTCGGCCCGGACACCGAGGTGATGGACCGGCACGGCCGGCAGACGGGCACGCACGACCGCTACAAGACCACGGCGGGGCGCGTGCTCTTCAACGAGATCCTTCCCGCGGGCATGCCGTTCTTCAACCACGAGCTCGACAAGCGGGCGGTCAGCGATGTCATCTACATGTGCCACAAGCGCCTGACCCACGAGGCGACGCTGCGCCTGCTCGACGACCTGAAGGAGCTCGGATTCAAGTCCGCGACGCTGGCCGGCATCTCCTTCTCGAAGGACGACCTGCGGGTCCCCGAGCGGAAGCGGGAGATCATCCGCAAGACGGAGGAGCTGGTCGAGACGATCGAGAAGAACTACCGCCGCGGGACCATCACGCAGAGCGAGCGGTACAGCCAGATCATCGAGTGCTGGACGCACGCCCGCGAACAGGTGACCGAGGCGATGATGGCCGGCATGCGCGTCGACGTCCGCGCGGGCAAGACCGACCTCAATCCCATCCAGATCATGGTGGACTCTGGGGCCCGCGGCAGCACCGACCAGGTCCGGCAGCTGGCCGGCATGCGCGGCCTCATGGCCAAGCCCTCGGGGAAGATCATCGAGACGCCGATCATCGCGAACTTCCGCGAGGGGCTGAGCGTGCTCGAGTATTTCAGCTCCACGCACGGGGCCCGGAAAGGCCTGGCCGACACGGCGCTCAAGACCGCCGACGCCGGCTACCTGACGCGCAAGCTGGTCGACGTGGCCCAGAACGTCGTCGTCACCTTGCACGACTGCGGGACCCTGAACGGGATCACGAAGGGCGTGGTCTACAAGGGCGACAAGATCGAGGTCCCGCTCTCCCAGAGCATCTACGGCCGGACCGCCCGGGACAGCATCGTCGATATCGTGACCGACGAGGTGATCGTCCGCGAGAACCAGCTCATCAGCGAGGACATCGCCCGGCGGATCGAGACGCTCGGCTACGAGAAGGTGCGCGTCCGCTCCTCGCTCACCTGCGAGGCCTCGCTGGGGGTGTGCGCCCTCTGCTACGGGATGGACCTCTCGCAGGGCGACCTGGCCGAGGAGGGGCTGGCCGTCGGCATCATGGCCGCCGAGTCGATCGGGGAGCCGGGCACCCAGTTGACGATGCGGACCTTCCACATCGGCGGCACGGCGATGCACACCGTCGAGGAGTCGCGGATCGTCTGCAAGGGCGCGGGCCGCATCCGGTTCGTCGCCCTCAAGACGGCCACCAACAAGGCCGGACAGCATATCGTCCTCAACCGGAACGGCGAGGTGCTCCTCCAGGACGACAAGGAGCGCGAGATCGAGCGGCACACGATCCCGGCCGGGGCCATCCTCAAGATCGCGGAGGGCCAGGAGGTCAAGGCCCGCACGATCGTCTGCCAGTGGGATCCCCACAACCTGCCGATCCTGGCCGAGAAGTCGGGAAAGGTGCGGTTCGAGGACGTGGTCAAGAACGAGACCCTCCGCGAGGAGATCGACACGCGCAGCGGCGTCCGAAGCCGCATCATCATGGAGCACAAGGGCGAGCTGCACCCGCAGGTGGTTCTCGAGGACGAGAAGGGGACCATCATGGCCGTCTACCCCCTCCCCGAGAAGGCGCACCTCGACGTGGAGGCCGGCGAGACCGTGTCGGCCGGCACCGTGCTGGCGAAGACCCCCCGCGAGATCACGGGAACGCAGGACATCACCGGCGGCCTGCCGCGCGTGACCGAGCTCTTCGAGGCCCGGAAGCCCAAGGATCCCGCCGTCATCAGCGAGATCGACGGGATCGTCGAGCTCGGCGAGAAGCGGAAGGGCAAGCGGACGATCCTCGTGAAGAACGAGGAGACGGGCATGACGAAGGAGCTGCTCGTCCCGCAGGGACGCCACCTCCGCGTCCACAGCGGCGACCGCGTGCGGGCGGGCGAAGCCCTCGTCGACGGCCCGCTCGTGCCGCACGACATCCTCCGGATCAGCGGGGAGGAGGCCGTGCAGCAGTACCTGCTCCGCGAAGTCCAGGGCGTCTACCGGTCGCAGAAGGTGACCATCGACGACAAGCACATCGAGATCATTGTCGGCCAGATGATGCGGAAGGTCCGGATCGCCAGCGCGGGCGACACGCGGCTGCTGCCCGGCACCGTGATCGACAAGTTCCGGCTCCGGGACATCAACCTGCTGGCCAAGAAGGACTCGAAAAAGCCGGCGCCCCACAAGCCGCTCCTGCTCGGCGTCACGAAGGCGGCCGTCCAGTCCGAGTCGTTCATCTCCGCGGCCTCCTTCCAGGAGACGACGAAGGTCCTGACCGAGGCCGCGGTCGGCGGCAAGCGGGACGAGCTCGTGGGCCTGAAGGAAAACGTGATCCTCGGGCACATGATCCCGGCCGGGACGGGCTTCAAGAAGTACCTGGAGCTGAGGATGCGCAAGGAGATCCTGGACCCACCCGAGGCGGCGGCGCCGCTGACCCCGACGACGGCGTGACGGCCGGCGCCGCGGCGGCCGTCGTTGCTTCACGGCCCTTTTCCGGAGCTGACACGATGCCGACGATCAACCAGCTGATCCGACACGGACGCCGATCCAAGCGGTACAAGTCCAAGTCTCCGATGCTGGACCAGTGCCCGCAGAAGCGGGGCGTCTGCCTGATTGTCAAGACGATGACCCCCAAGAAGCCGAACTCCGCGCTCCGGAAGATCGCCCGCGTCCGACTCTCGAACGGCCGGG
Organism: uncultured Planctomycetia bacterium; assembly: GCA_964445475.1. Lineage (GTDB taxonomy): Bacteria > Planctomycetota > MHYJ01 > CAYUME01 > CAYUME01 > CAYUME01. Next base: position 451 of record CAYUME010000659.1, on the reverse strand, counting down.
AGACAACAGCCTACATTCCCGGCGAAGGGCACAACCTGCAGGAGCACTCGATCGTCCTGATCCGCGGGGGCCGCGTGCGCGACCTCCCGGGCGTCCGCTACCACGTCGTGCGGGGCAAGCTGGACTGCCAGGGCGTCGAGGGGCGCAAGAAAAGCCGGTCGAAGTATGGCGCGAAGTCCCAGTAAGGCCGTCCCGGGGCCCCTGCGTGGGGGCCCGGTTCCCTTTTTACGGGGTGGATCCGCATGCCGAAAAAGTTCAAGGACATCTCGGGCCTGCTCAAGCCGGACCCGCGCTACCGCGACCGGGTGGTAGGGAAGTTCATCAACTGCCTGATGCGGGACTGCAAGAAGACGATCGCGCAGCCGATCTTCTACGGCGCCCTCACCGAGATGCAGCGGCAGCTGCTCGGCATCATCCAGTCCTGCCATGCGGCGGGGGTGGCCCACGCCGA
>CAYUME010000658.1:2169-3469 GCA_964445475.1 uncultured Planctomycetia bacterium | reverse complement strand
GCGAAATGCAGTTGGAAGCCGCGCCCGAGGCCGGCTCCCAGGATGCGCCGCCCCCGCTGCCGGTCTCGTCGCGGACGTCATCTGCACCCGCGCCCGCGCCAAGCCGGCAGACGCGCATGACCAAGAAGTTCCAGGCGCCCGGAGCGACCTCCGCGCCGCCGCCCCCTCCCGGCCGGAAGGCCGTGACCCCCAACGAGGTCGCCGCCTACTTCGGGGTCAACACGATCGAGGTCCTGCACTGGATCCGCGACGGCCAGCTCCAGGCCCGCAAGGTCCCGGGCCGCGGCGACCCCGTCGTCGAGGTCGCCGCCATCGCCGCCTTCTGCGCCGCCACCCGGCGACCGGTCCCCAAAGGCCTGCGCGTCTCCGGGCACCGCGTGCTGGTCATCGAACACGATGCCGACACCGCCCGGACTCTTTCCGGCCGCCTCCAATCGGAGGGCTTCGAGACGTTCGTGGCGCGGGACGGCTTCGTCGGGGGGGCGGCCCTGGAGTCGTTCCGCCCGCATGTCGTGACGGTGGACCCCTTCATGCCGGGCATGGCGGGAAACGAGGCGGTGCGCTTCATCCACGACAAGTCGCGCCACCTCGGCACGCGAATCCTCGTCGTATCGAACCTGTCGGAGAAGCAGCAGGACGAGGCCCTCCGGCTCGGCGCCGACGCGGTCCTCCCCAAGCCGATCGCGTTCGACGCGCTGATGGAGAAGATCCAGGCCCTCGTCGCGCCCCGCTGACGCCCCTCCGACGGGGATCCATCCCGCACCCGGACTCCAGGCCGGCCTCCCCCGCGACGGCAAAGCGCGAATGGCCCCCCCCGGCCGGTTCGAATTCGTCCGCGTCGTCGTCTTCCCGGTGAGCCCGGATGCCCGCCGGTCACCCCCCGGTCTGGGACCATCCGTCGGCGTACGGATTCGCGGGATACTCGTCCGCATCGGTCGGAGGCACCGGGACCTGCTTCGGCGCGAGGGATTCCCCCGCGTACCCGTAGACTCCGGCCGGATGCCGGTCCGCATTGGCGAACGCCAGGTCGATCAGCCGGACACAGTTTTCGCCCGAGTCCCGGCAGGCATGAAACGCGCGGACGTCCCGGGTCCAGCCGTCCCCGGCCTACCCGAACCGGTAGTGCTTCCTCACGGCCCCCTTGACCACCCACGTGCACGTCAGCCCCTGCGGGAACGTCACGAGGTCGCCCTTCCGGATGGGCACATCCCCTTCCGCCGTCTTCACCGTCACGTCCCCCTCGAGAAAGTAGCAGGTCTCGGGCTCGTCGTAATGCCAGTCGAAGGTCGCAGGCTCCTTC
>CAYUME010000658.1:0-2159 GCA_964445475.1 uncultured Planctomycetia bacterium | reverse complement strand
AGGTCTTCACCTTCAACCCCTCGAGCCGTCCGGGAGCGGGATTCGACTCCACGACGATGCCGGCGACGGACTTCGCAGCCATGGCGCGTCCTCCTGGCGATGCGGGACAGAACACGAAGCGACGCAGGTCACGGAGATGACGCGGAGAACACCGAGGACGGCCTCCGACGCGCCTCCTCCGTGATCCCGGGGACTCCGGGCCGCCGTCCTGGGTCGGCGGTCATTTCGGCTTGCGGGCCTGGACGATCGTGTCCGCGCGGCTGCGCGCGAGGCTGACCGGCACCGCCTCCAGCCTCCAGATCTCATCCGCGTACTCCCGGATGGTCCGATCCGAGCTGAATCGGCCGGTGCGGGCGACGTTGAGGAGGGCCATGCGCGCCCAGTCATGGGGCCGGCCGTAGGCATCTGCGATCCGCTCCTGGACGGTTGCGTAGGAACGGAGGTCGGCCAGCGTCAGCCAGGGGTCGGGGTGGCCGACGAGGCTGTTTCGGATCGGCTCGAAGTCCCCCGGGGCCAGGCGGTCGAAATGACCGGAGAAGGCGAAGTCGACGAGGGCCGCGATCCCGGGGTCGTTGCGAACGATCTCGAGTCCGGTGTTGACGCCCGCGGCGTGGAGGGCGGAGGCCTCGTCCACGGTGAGGCCGAAGTGGAAGAAGTTCTCCGCCCCGACCGCCTCGCGGATCTCGATGTTCGCGCCGTCGAGCGTCCCGACGGTGAGGGCGCCGTTGAGGGCGAACTTCATGTTGCTGGTGCCGGAGGCCTCGGTGCCGGCCGTGGAGATCTGCTCGGAGACCTCGGCCGCAGGGATGATGCGCTCGGCCAGCGAGACGCGGTAGTCGGGGAGGAAGACGACCTTCAGGCGGCCCCGCGCGGCGGGGTCGGCGTCGATCGCGCGCCCGACGGCATGGATGAAGCGGATGATGCGCTTGGCCATCCAGTAGGCGGGAGCGGCCTTCGCCCCGAAGATGAAAGTCCGGGGCCGGACGTCCGCACGCCGGTCCTCCCGGAGCCGCTGGTAGAGAAGGACGACGTGAAGGATGTTCATCAGCTGCCGCTTGTACTCGTGGAGGCGCTTGACCTGGACGTCGAAGATCGATTCCGGATCGACGCGGACGCCGAGGATGGCGCGGATGTGGTCGGCGAGGGCCTCCTTGGCCTTCCGCTTGATGCCGAGAAAGCGCTCGCGGATGCCGGGGTCGTCCGCCGCGGGCTCGAGCGCCTTCAACCGGTCGAGGTCGGCCACCCATCCCTCGTCCCCCAGCCGCTCGGTGAGGAGGGCGGAGAGCCCCGGGTTGCACATGCGAAGCCACCGCCGCGGGGTGATGCCGTTGGTCTTGTTGTTGAAGCGGCCCGGGAACATCGCGTGGAAGTCCGGGAGCAGGCGGGTCTTGACGAGATCCGAGTGGACCGCGGCGACCCCGTTGACGGAGAAGGCGCCGACGGTGGCGAGGTGGGCCATGCGGATGCGCTTGGGGGGCCCCTCGTCGACCAGGCTCATCCGCCGCAGGCGGTCCGTGTCCCCCGGCCATCGCGCCGCCACGTCCTCCAGGAACCGCCGGTTGATCTCGTAGATGATCTGGAGGTGGCGCGGGAGGCAGCGCTCGAGCATCTCGACGGGCCACTTCTCGAGGGCCTCGGGCATCAGCGTGTGGTTCGTGTAGGCGATCGACGCGGACGTGATCGCCCAGGCCTTCTCCCACGGCAGCCCCTCCCGGTCGACCAACAGCCGCATCAGCTCCGCCACGGCCAGAGACGGGTGCGTGTCGTTGAGCTGGAGGACGGCCTTGTCGGGGAGGGACTCGAGCGGGTTCTTGTCGTGAGCGTGGCGGCGCAGGATGTCGTGGAGGGTGCAGGCGACAAGGAAGTACTGCTGCCGGAGGCGCAGCTCGCGGCCGGCGTAGACGCGGTCGTCCGGGTAGAGGACCTTGGTGATCGACTCGGCGTGGACTTTGTGCTCGACGGCCTCGGCGTAGTCGCCGGCGCTGAAGTCCTCGAAATCGAACTCCATGGCGGCGCGGGCGGACCAGAGCCGCAGGGTGTGGACGTTGCCCCCGCCGTAGCCGACCACGGGGATGTCGTAGGCCATGCCCTGGACGGCGTGGGTGTCGACCCAGCGGAACCGGAGGGGGTCGGCGGGGTCGGCGACGTAGAAACGCAGG
>CAYUME010000657.1:0-3471 GCA_964445475.1 uncultured Planctomycetia bacterium | reverse complement strand
ACTGGTCGCGGCGACCGGCGCCAGGCGCTTCGAGACGTCTGCCAGCAGGCTCCACTCCCGGATGTAGTCTCCGAACCGTCGCGCTCCCTCGTCCGTGCGGAGGAGACGGAGCAGTTCCTCCCGCTCCCCGTCGGTCAGGAGGCCGCGCACGTAGCGTTCGAAGAGGTCGTCCGGGTTCATTCGTCCGTTTCCATGGCCGGGATCCGGCGGGTCATGCACTCGTGCAACTGCTTGCGCAGGCGCGAGAGGGCCAGGCGGATCGCGTTCACGCTCCGCTTCTGCAGGTTCGCCAGCATCTCGCAGGGAAGCGACCGGGCGTAGAAGCCCTTCAGCAGGCTGACGGAGCGCCGGTCGAGCCGCTCCATGCACTGCTCGAGGGCCCGGCGCATCACCCGCTGCTGGTCCGCCTCCCGCTCGTCGAAGTATTTCCCGATCACGTCCGAGACCAGGGAGAGGACGGTCTCGTCCATCCCGCTCCGCTCGCGGGACCGGGCGCGCACCGTCTCCATCGACTTGTTGAAGACGATCTGCCGCACCCAGTAGTAGAGGCTCGTCCCCGGCCGGAAGTCCTCCCACTGGTTCATCACGATGATGTACGCGTCCTGCACCACGTCCTCGGCGCGGGACCAGTCGCGCAGGATGCCGAAGGCGTAGCTCATCAGGGCGTCGCGGTACCGGAAAGCGCCCTTGACGACCTCGTCCCGTTGGGCATTCTCCATCGATGGCTCCGCCCGCAATCTTGAATGCGAATACGACCCCGGCCGTGTCAGGCTTTTCTCGAGCCGGCCGACGCGCCATTCTGCACCGTACGGCCGGGCGGGTCAACGGTGCTCCGCAGCGCTATCCCGCGTCTGCAGGGGGGAGGCCCCCCCGGGGGGAGCCTTGCGAGCGTGTTTTAGGAGGGGCCGTGCAGTTCCGCCCCCGCCGGGGACTTTCCCGTCGCGGGGAACGCGCTCCCCCCGCGTCGTGTCTCCCTTCAGGGGTTCGGGATCCCGAGGGACGACCGGACCGCCTCCCCCGCCGCGCCAGCGCGCTCCAGGAACCGCTCGCCTTCCGCGCGGCGCCCCGCGACGAGGTGATAGAAGGCGGCCAGCGCCAGGTCCGCCCCCCGCCCGACTCGGCGAGGGCCAGGGCCAGGCCGCGCTTGTCCTCGAGGGAGAGGACCGTCCACGGTACGTCCATCGCCGTTGCCCCCTTCCACGTCTCCTCCACCGCCTGTTCATAGACCGTCGCCATGCTGGTGTAGCCGACGAACGCGACGTGGGCGTCCCGGTTGATCACCATCGGCAGCCCCTTGTCCGGCTCCGTCTCGTTCCGGTACCCGCCGAGGACCTCGAGGACGCGCCCTCCGTGGGGGAGGAAGGCGTCCGGGGGGTAGGCGATCTCCACCGGGGGGTGGCGGTCGCCGGCCTCGGGAGCGGCCGTCAGGGTCGTCACCGGGACGACGAGGGCCGCAGCCAGGACGACGCCGCGAGTCCGCCTCCCGCGTCCATCCGTCATCTCGCAGGAGCCCCGGTCCGTTCCGGCGTGCCGCCGGTCCATGTTAGTCGCACGGAGGCCTCTAACATCGTCTAACATGTTTATTCTCCGGGGAAGATAGCCCCATGTTAGAATCCGGTCCGCCCCGCGGACCGGGAGCCAATAATTCTGGATTTCCCGGTCGGATGAAGATACGATCACGCCCTTCGCGTGTTACCCTTTTTCAGGAGAACGGTCCTTGAAGACGGAAACGATCATGGCGCGGCTGTCGGCGTCGCAGCTCGAGAAGCTGCTCCACCAGAAGAAGGCGCAGGAGAACGTGGCGCCCCTGGAGCGGAAGAAGGCCAAGCTGCTGAAGGCGGTCGCCAAGCTGCAGAAGAAGATCGACCGGCTCCTGGGCTCGAAGGCGGCCCCCGCGGCCAAGCCCGGGCGCCCGACCAAGAAGGCTGGCCGGCCCCGGAAGCGCCGCAAGCTCACCGCCGCGGCCCGCCGGAAGATCGTCCAGGCCCAGAAGGCCCGCTGGGCGAAGTTCCACGCCGCCAAGAAGGCCAAGACGTCCGAGTGAAGCCTCCCCGCCCGGGGGGCGGGGCTCGATCCGAACGCAACGGGGCGCGGCCGCCGCCGCGCCCCGCTTTGTTTCGGCCTCCGGCGCCGTCCGGGGGGCCGCGGCCCGACGGACGGAATCGGGGGCCGTCCCTTCGCGGAATCGCCTTCCTTAGAATCCCTGGCACCAGACGTCCCGGCGGACGAGGTCCGCCGGATCGACCTGCGACCAGAGGGAGAGGGATCTCGTCCCGTCCCGAGCCAGGACGTGATCCGGATCGATGTCCGCCCCCCAGTTCTCCAGCGCGTAGGTCGATCCCCACACGCTGTTGTCGCAACGCCGAATCAGCAGCGTGTCGTACGTGCCGTCGAACTGAAGCCACGTCGCCGTGAAGCCGGTGCCGTTCGAGACGATCCGGGGCTGCAGCGCGGCCCCCGGCCCGAAGTCGATCGCCTGCGGCGTTCCCTGCCAGGTCGAGCCGTCGGCCAGGCGGGCCAGGATGTCGCCGCCCTGCTGCCAGACCGCCGCATAGCCCGTGTCGCTGGCGGCGATCGCGGGGCGGGTGGCGAGGGACGCGCCGTCGTCGATCGACGCGGGGCTGCCCTGCCACGTCCCCCCGCTCCGGAACTGCGCGTAGATCCGGCCGGCCTGGCTCCACGTGGCGCAGCATTCCGTCCCGCGCGCGGCGACGGCCGGCCCCGACACGGAATCCGTGTTGCCCCCGCCGTCCAGCCAGGTTCCCGCCGACCAGGACGAGGTGTAGACCCTCTCGAGCAGGTGGTCTACGCCGCCACTCCTCTCGCGGCAGACGAGGACGTAGTCCGTTCCCGTCGCGGCGAGGCACGGGGCGTCCCCGTTGCCCGAGAGGGTCACGGCGGCGGCCCATCCCGCGCCGTGGATGCTGGCATGGATCTCGCGGGCCGCCGTGTTCCAGACGAGGCCGTAAGTCGTCCCGTTCGAGGCCAGGAGGGGGAGGCCCGGACGGCTGTCGACGATCGTGCCCGAGACGTCCCAGACCCCGCCCGCGTAGGCGCGCGCGACGATTCCCGTCGCGGGATCCGACCAGGCCGCCATGAATCCGGTCCCGTCGGTGGCCACGGCGGGCATCCCGCCGGGCTGGCCGACGGCAAAGGGCGCGCTCCAGGCGCCGGCGGTGCGCAGGCTGCCCCAGATCTCGGCGACGCCGTCCCGGTACTGTTCCCAGGCCGCCAGCGCGGTGCCGGCATCGTTCACGGCCACCTGGGGCCGGACGGCACCCGACTCCCATGTTGCGCCGACGAGGTCGGTCTGCGTGCCCCACGCTCCCGCGTAGGGCCGGGCGTAGACGGTGAGGACCGCGCCGGCGGAGGCGCTCGCGAACTGCGACCACGCGAACGCATAGGCGGCGCCGTGGCCGCGGACGGAGGGAAGGTCGTCGTCGCCCTCGCGGCAGTCGCCGGCGCCGCTCT
>CAYUME010000656.1:0-3480 GCA_964445475.1 uncultured Planctomycetia bacterium | reverse complement strand
AGAGGTTGTACTCGACCGGGTTCTCCGCCGTGATGATCTTGACGTCCGGCCGGTTCAGCTCCTTCAGCGCCGCGTAGAGCGTCGTCGTCTTGCCCGATCCCGTGGGGCCGGTGATCAGGATGACGCCGTTGGGCCGCTTGATCAGGCTCCGGAACCGCTTGTGGTCGCTGGGGTGGAAGCCGAGGCTCTCGAGATCGACGAGGCCGGTCTCCTTGTCGAGGAGCCGCATGACGACGCTCTCGCCGTGGGTGGCCGGGAGGGCCGAGACCCGGATGTCGAGGTCGTGCCCGCCCGCGTTGATCTTGATGCGGCCGTCCTGGGGCTTCCGCTTCTCCGCGATGTCCATGTCGGACATGATCTTGATGCGGGAGAGGACGGCGCCCTGCAGGCGCTTGCCCGGCGAGTTGACCTCCTGGCAGACGCCGTCGACGCGGTAGCGGATGCGGAGCTTCTTCTCCATGGGCTCGACGTGGATGTCGCTCACCCGCGCCTTGACCGCCTCCGAGATCATCAGCTGCACGAACTTGATGACGGGCGCGTCGTCGACCGTCGCCTCCCCCTCCTCCATCTCCGCGCCGCGGATCGCGACGTCCGTCTGGGTCTGGGTCGCCTGCATGATCGCGTTGTCCAGCTCCGTCTTCTCCGCGCTCCCGTAGTGGCGCTGGATCGCGCCCTGCACGTCGGTCGTCGTCGCCAGCACGCAGTCGATGTCGGTGTTCAGGATGAACCGGAGGTTGTCCAGCGTGAAGAGGTCCAGCGGGTCCGTCATGGCGATCGTCACCGTCCGCCCGTTCATCTTGATGGGCATGATCCGGTTTTCCTCGGCGACCGCCCGGGGGACCATGTTGATGACGTCGGGGGCGATCTTGAGGTTCTGGAGGGTGACGAAGGGGATCTGGAACTGCTTGGCCAGCGCTTCGGTCACCTGCTCGGGGGTGGCGAAGCCGAGCTCGAGCAGGATCTCGCCCAGCTTCTTGCCGGGCATGTCGTGCTGCGCCTGGAGGGCCTGGCGGACCTGGGCGCCGGTGCAGACCCCCATCTCTTCCAGGATCTTGCCGACCGGCTTCCGCTCTCCCATGCCGGCCCGTTTCGCCGACTCGGCATTGACCGGACGGGCCGCGGGGGGACGGCCCGTGGCGTCCGCGCGCGCGCCGGTGCCGGCCAGGCGGATGGTGGTGGTCTTGTGCCCGGGCCCCGGCGGAGGCGCCCCTCCCACGCGGGGGAGCTGGACGCCCGTCTTGGCGGGATTCGCGGGGGTGCCCCCGATCTTGGGGAGGGGCCCCGTCTTGGTGGGCGGGTTGGTCGCCGGGGCGCCGCCGACGCGCGGAAGCTGGCTCCCCGTCTTGGCGGGGTTGCTTCCCGTCGCCGGTTTCCCCGGTTGCGGCTTGTTGGGAGTCGCGCCGAACAGTCCCATGGGATGTCCCTTGCCCCCGAATTTCATCTTATCGGGTCGGCTTGCTCTTGTCCAAGCAAAATCGTCTTCTGCTCCTGTGCCCCCGTTTCGCGTCAGTTGGGACGCAAAGCGACGCCGTCGCGGAGGCGGACGCGTCCGCGATGGCGGCCCCGGGGGCATGCCTGTTGATCGGCTCGAGAGATGGCGAAGGCCAGCCGGGGGAGGAGGGGACGGGCGCCGCCCGGCATTCGCGCCGCGGGCGGCGGGTTCGTGCCCGGCGGGCTCTTACCACGGTGCACGGGGAGCGGGCGACCGGATTCGAACCGGCGACGTCCACCTTGGGAAGGTGGCATTCTACCACTGAATTACGCCCGCGTTCCTTCCCGGTGCGGCCGTGCGGGACGGGGCGGCGCCGGGAAAAACCGCAATCGCGCCGACAATATTAGGCCTGCCGTCCCCCCAAGTCAATGGTCTGTGCGCCGGCCCCGGGCGACAAAAAACCCTCCCGGCGCGGCGCCGGGAGGGTGGATCGGGCTGCTCGTCGTGCCGGGTCTAGTACCGGTCCGGGTTCGTCTCGTCGAGGTTGAAGATATGGCGGTCGATGGTCTTCTCGATCTCGACGAGATCCTGGTAGGCGCCGTGGAGGTGCCACTTCGTGTGATCCCAGAGCGCATCGATGCCGCTGCAGCCGAGGATGGCGGGGACGACGAGGACGGCCATAAGCAGCAGCGCGCGGGAGGTCTTCTTCACGGTCCGTTCTCCTACCTGAAGATGGCTTCCGTCCCAGTCCGGGAGCACGGCAAATTATAGGTTTCCCGCCCCGACCCTGTCAAACATTTTGCGCCAACTATTCCGTTGACGCGCTCCCGGCATCGGCGAGAATGGGGAGGCGGTCGTCCGCGCGAGGGGAGGGATCCGACATGGCGGGCCCGGTTCCCGACGACCTGTTCGCGCAGTTCGCCCTGCAGCACGTGCTGGCCACGCCGGTCCAGCTCGAGGAGGCCCGGACGCTCCAGGCCGGTCGCGTCGCGGCCGGCGAGCCGCTCTCCCTCGCCGAGGCGCTCGTGCGGACCGGGGCGATCACCGCCGCCCAGCGCGAGGGGGCCGAGCAGCGCCTCCTGGCCCGGCAGCAGGGGGGCATCAAGCAGCTCGCACACTACCGCCTGCTCCGCAAGCTCGGCGAGGGCGCCATGGGGTCCGTCTACCTCGCCGAGGACGTGAACAGCCCCGGGCGGAAGGTGGCCCTGAAGGTCCTTCCCCGCCAGCACGGCGCGCGCGCCGACCTTGTGAAGCGCTTCGAGCGCGAGGCGGATGCCGCCGGGCGCCTCAACCACCCCCACATCGCCCGCGCCTTCTCCTTCGCCGAGGACCAGGGCTGGATGTTCTACGTGATGGAGTACTGCGAGGGGGAGACGCTGGACGCGCGCCTCAAGCGCGGGGAGGTCTTCGGCTGGGCGGAGGCGGTCCAGGTCGCCATCCAGGTCGCGCGCGGGCTGAAGTACGCCCACGAGCTCGGCTTTGTCCACCGCGACATCAAGCCCTCCAACATCATGGTCGCCCGGGACGGCGGGGTGAAGATCCTCGACTTCGGCCTGGCGAAGAACGTCGAGGACCTGGACAGCTCGTTCCGGACGCAGAGCGGGGTGGCGATCGGCACCCCGCACTACATGTCGCCCGAGCAGGCGAAGGGGGCGTCCGTCCTCGACGGCCGGGCGGATCTCTACGCGCTCGGGGCGAGCGTCTACCACTGCGTGACCGGGAGGACGCCGTACGAGGGGTCGACCGTCCCGGCGGTGGTGGGCCGCCACCTCGGCGCCGCTTTCGCCGACCCGCGCGCCGTGCGGGCGGATGTCCCGGACGGCGTGGCGCGGGTGATCCGGCGGATGATGGAGAAGGATCCGAAGGACCGATACCGGAGCTGCGGGGATCTGCTGGCGGACCTCGAGCGGGTGGCTGCGGGGCAGGCGCCGCAGGGCGCGGCCCCCGCGCGATCCCTCCCGGCGGCCGCGGCGGCGTCCCGGTCGCGTGCCGCGGCGTCCTCGCCGCGCCCCCGGGAGCACCGGGGCGCCTCGGACGCGCCGGCGCGG
>CAYUME010000655.1:0-3480 GCA_964445475.1 uncultured Planctomycetia bacterium | reverse complement strand
GGATCGGCGTTTATCGGCGTGCATCGGCGGTTTCAACGATGTGGGTAAAGGTCAGCCCCCCCGGATCGCGGGCCCCGGGATCCGACATCTACCCCGCCCGCAGGATCTCCAGCATCGCCTTGTCCAGCTTTCCCCCCTTGAGGTCCTCGTACGCGACGTCCTTCCGCCCGCTGTCCATGACGCCGAACGACCCGCGCAGGTTCCAGAGCGACCACCCCCAGCCGGCCTTCTTCCAGTTCGCCAGCATGTCCTTCATCCAGGCGAGCACGACCTTGTGCGGGGTGTGGGAGAAGGCGCCCCACTCGCCGACGTGGATGCCGACGCCTTTCGCCTCGAGCTGCTTCCACGGCTCCACCTGCTCGCGCCAGTGCTTCGCCTGGTCGTAGTCCCCGAGCGGCCATGTCGGCTCCGGCCATTTGTCCGAGCCCCCGACCCAGCCGGCCTTGTAGTGCGTCAGCTGAAAGGGCTGGTAGCCGCGGGTGCTCTGGCCGACCTGGAGGGGCGCGATCTCGGGGACCGGCTTCGTCCCCCACTGGTTCCCGTCGGCGATGACGAGCCGGCCGGGATCGATGGCGCGGATCGCCTTCACCGCCGCCTCGACGACGACGGCGTACTTCGCGTTCTCCGTCCCGGCGGGCTCGTTGACGAGGTCGAAGCTGACCTGCCGGCTCGGGAGGCCCTTGTAGCGCTTCGCGAAGAAGGCCCAGTGGCGGGCGAACTGCTCCCGGGCCCTCGGGTCCTCCCAGAGGTTGAGCGCCTCCTTCGGGGGATTGACGCAGTACCCCGGCGCGCGGTGGAAGTTGAGGTTGACATGGATCTTGTACTGCTTCCCCCACGACACGACCTGGTCGATGTGCTGGAGCGTCTCGTCCTTGAAGTCGGGCGCGTCGGCGTCCTCCGCCCAGCAGCGGTAGTCCATGGGGAGCCGCACGAAGTCGAAGCCCCAGGCGGCCATCCGCTCGAAGTCCGCCTCCAGGAAGGGGCCGTTTCCGTTCCGGTTGTAGATGAACTTTTCGAGGAGGTTGAAGCCGCGCCAGCGGGGCAGCTTCGCCGGCGAGGGGTCGGCCGGGGCGGCCGCGAGCGGGAGGGGGCGGGCGGCCGCGGGGACGGCCGTGGCCGCCGCCAGCGCCTTGAGGAACGCGCGTCGCTTCATGCGGTGTCTCCTGGATTGGGAACAAGGACCCCCCGGGGACGCGCGGGCCGCACCGCCACCCGCCTTGACTCCCGTCCTTCCCGACCTATAATGCGTGTCCGAGCGCGGCCTTGTCATCTTATCTTCGCCCGCCCGTGCGGGATCCTTCAGGCGGCCCCCGGCCATGAAGCGCGCCCTCATCACCGGCGTCACCGGACAGGACGGATCCTACCTCGCCGAGTTCCTCCTGGAGAAGGGCTATGAGGTCCACGGCGTCGTCCGGCGCTCGAGCACCGAGACCTTCGACCGCATCGCCCACGTCAAGCACCGCCTCCACCTCCACCAGGCCGACCTTCTCGATCAGCGCTCCCTCATCGACGTGATGCAGGCGGCCCGCCCGCAGGAGGTCTACAACCTCGGCTCGCAGTCCTTCGTCCCGACGTCGTGGGTGCAGCCCGTCCTGACGGCGGAGTTCACGGCGCTCGGCGTGACGCGGATCCTGGAGGCGGTCCGGCTGGTCGACCGACGCATCCGGTTCTACCAGGCCTCCTCGAGCGAGATGTTCGGCCGGGTCCGCGAGGTGCCGCAGAACGAGAAGACGCCCTTCTACCCGCGCAGCCCCTACGGCGTGGCGAAGGTCTACGGCCACTTCATTACGGTGAACTACCGGGAGTCCTACGGGATCTTCGCCTGCTCGGGGATCCTCTTCAACCACGAGAGCCCGCGGCGCGGCAAGGAGTTCGTCACCCGCAAGGTGACCGACGCCGTGGCCCGGATCAAGCTCGGCTTCCAGAAGGAGCTCCGCCTCGGCAACCTCGATGCCAAGCGCGACTGGGGCTACGCGGGCGACTACGTCGAGGCGATGTGGCGCATGCTCCAGCAGAAGGCCCCGGACGACTACGTGATCGCCATGGGGAAGCAGCACTCCGTCCGGGAGCTCTGCCAGATCGCCTTCCGCCACGCGGGGCTGGACTGGCGCCGGCACGTCGTGGTCGACCCGGCGCTGATCCGGCCGGTGGACGTGGAGACGCTGCTGGGCGACGCGTCCAAGGGGCGGCGGAAGCTCGGCTGGCGTCCGCGCGTCTCCTTCGAGGAGCTCGTCCGCATGATGGTCGACGCCGATCTGGCGCGCGTCCGGGCCGCGGCGGAGACCTCGCCGTACGGGATCCCCGAAGGGGCCAGCGTCGCGGAGCCGCCGCGGCACCGGAAGCGGGGGCGCTGACCCGAGACGGGGGACATCGGGAGCGGGACGGCAAGGCTCCCCGGGAAGCTCACCATGCGCGTCCTGATCACCGGGGCGGCCGGGTTCGCGGGCCGCCATGCCGTGGCCGAGCTGCTCCGGCGCGGCCTCGCGGTGGCGGGTACCGACGTGGCCGCCGCGCCGTCCGCCGCCGGATCGACGTGGATCTCCGCCGACCTGTCGCGCCCGGACGAGGCCCTCCGGGCCGTGGAGGCCGCCGCGCCCGACGCGATCCTGCACCTGGCCGGCCTGGCGCGCGTGGGGGCCTCGTTCGCGGATCCCGCCGGGGCGCTGCGGACGAACACCGGGGCGACGCTGCACGTTCTCGAGGCGGCGCGCCTTGCCGCCCCGCGGGCGCGCGTCGTCCTCATCAGCTCCTGCGAGGTCTACGGGAACGTCCCCCTGGACCGCCAGCCGATCCGCGAGGACGCCCCCCTCCGTCCCGTGAGCCCCTATGCCGTCAGCAAGTGCGCCGCCGAGCTCCTCGGCCACGCCTGGGCGCGGACGCACGGGATGCGCGTGATCCTTCTCCGCCCCTTCAACCACACCGGACCCGGCCAGGCTCCCCACTTTGTCTGCGCCGACTTCGCCCGCCAGGTCGCCCTCGCCGAGACCGGCCGCGTCCCCCCCGTCGTCGCGACGGGACGCCTCACGCACGTGCGCGACTTCCTCGACGTCCGCGACGTCGCCGCGGCCTACGCCGACGCCCTCGTCGCCGACCTTCCTCCCGGCGACGCCTTCAACGTCGCCTCCGGCTGCGGGGGCACGCTCCGCGAGATCCTGGAGATCCTGATCGGGCTGGCGCGTCGGCCGCTGGAAACCCGGGAAGAGCCCGCGCGGCTTCGCACGGCGGACATCCCGACGCTCGTGGGGGACGCGTCGCGCTTCCGCGACAGGACGGGCTGGTCGCCGCGGATCGCGTTGCGGCAGACCCTGGCGGATCTCCTGGACCACACCCGCGCGACCCTCTAGGCCAATCCGCGTGATCTGCGGGCCCTCGTTGTCGTCTCCGCGTGATCCGCGTGATCTGCGGGCCCTCGTCGTCGTCTCTGAGTGATCCGCGTGATCTGCGGGCCCTCGTCGTCGTCTCTGAGTGATCCGCGTGATC
>CAYUME010000654.1:0-3481 GCA_964445475.1 uncultured Planctomycetia bacterium | reverse complement strand
CCCCACCGGCAGCCACAAGCCCAACACCTCCGTCCCCCAGGCCTGGTACAACAAGACGGCGGGCATCAAGCGCCTCACCACGGAGACGGGCGCCGGTCAGTGGGGATCCTCCCTCGCCTTCGCCGGAGCCCTCTTCGGGATCGAGGTCGTCGTCTTCATGGTCCGCGTCAGCTTCAACCAGAAGCCGTACCGGAAGGCCATGATCGAGGGGTTCGGGGCGAAGGTCCACGCCAGCCCGAGCGACCAGACGAACGCCGGACGGGCCGCCCTCGCCAAGCGGGCGGACCACCCGGGCAGCCTCGGGCTCGCCATCAGCGAGGCTGTCGAGGTCGCCGCCACGAGCCCGAAGGAGAACAAGGCCAACTACTCCCTCGGCAGCGTCCTCAACCACGTCCTCCTCCACCAGTCCGTCGTCGGCCTCGAGACCCTCAAGCAGCTCGAACTGGCGGGGGACGATCCCGACGTCGTGATCGGCTGCGTCGGGGGCGGGAGCAACTTCGCCGGGATCGCCTTCCCGTTCCTCGGGCTGCAGCTCCGTGGCGGGCGCAAGCGCCGATTCCTCGCCGTCGAGCCAACGGCCTGCCCGTCGATCACCCAGGGCCGATTCGCCTACGATTTCGGCGATACCGCCAACATGACCCCCCTCATCAAGATGCACACCCTCGGAAGCACGTTCGTCCCCCCGCCCGTCCACGCCGGCGGCCTCCGCTACCACGGCATGGCCCCCCTGGTCAGCCACTGCGTCGATCTCGGCCTGGTCGAGGGCGTCGCCAAGCACCAGATCGAGTGCTTCCAGGCCGGCATCCTGTTCGCCAAGACGGAAGGCATATTCCCTGCCCCCGAGGCCAATCACGCCGTCCGCACCGCCATCGACGAGGCGCTGAAGGCCAAGGCGGAGGGAACGAAGCGGGTCATCCTCTTCAACCTGAGCGGGCACGGCCACTTCGACATGCAGTCGTATCTCGACTTCGCGGCCGGCAAGCTCAAGGACATGGAGTACGACCCGAAGGAACTGGCGATGGCCCTCGCGGGCCTGCCGTCGGTGAAGGAGTAGGCCGGGTGGCGTCCGCGCGAAGCAACCGGGAGCCGGGGGGCATCCCCCGGCTCCTTTTTTGGGCCTCGGGCCACCTCCGCCCACCGTACCCGCGTCACGCATCGGCGACGCAGTCCCCTCGCCTGCTGCCGTAATGACATCTGCCCCAAGCCTCCCCGGCATCGGAATGCTAGGCCGTGTCCGCATCTCGTTTCACTCCAACGACATACGGGCCGCCCCCTCAGTCCGCCCGGCACGCCATTTGCTTCAGATGTCTCCTGGAATCGCTCTCAGACGCAAAGGCCCTGCGAAGGCACGAACCGGAAACAGGGAACCAGGAACAAGCTCCCATGCGCCTCGACAAATTCACGCTCAAGTCCCAGGAAGCCCTCCAGGCCGCCCACGCGATGGCGGAGGAGAAAGGCCATCCCGAGCTGACGCCGGAGCATCTACTTTCGGCGCTCCTCGCCCAGCCGGAGGGAACAGTCGCCCCGATCCTCCGGAAGATCGGGGTCCCGACCGACCTCGTCCTCGGCCGCCTCGGGCCCGAGCTGGAGAAGCTCCCGGCCGTCGCGGGGGTGCGGCGCGAACTCCACCCGTCGCGCGATCTCCTCGCCGTCTTCGACCGCGCCCAGAAAGAGGCGGCCGGACTCAAGGACGACTACGTCAGCTCGGAGCACCTGCTCCTGGCGATCCTGGGCGGGAAGGATTCGCCGGCGGCGCAGATCCTGGGCGGGGCGGGCGTGGACCGGGCCCGGGTCCTCGACGCGCTCACGTCCGTCCGCGGAAGCCACCGGGTCACGGACCCGAACGCCGAGGAGAAGTACCGGGCGCTCGCGCGCTACACGCGGGACCTCACCGAGCAGGCCCGGTCGGGCAAGCTCGACCCGGTGATCGGCCGCGACGAGGAGATCCGGCGCGTGATGCAGATCCTCTCGCGTCGGACGAAGAACAACCCGGTGCTGATCGGCGAGCCGGGGGTGGGAAAGACCGCGATCGCGGAAGGGCTCGCCCAGCGGATCGGCCGGGGCGACTGCCCGGAGGGGCTGCGCGAGACGCAGGTGCTGGCCCTCGACATGGGCGCCCTCGTCGCCGGCTCGAAGTTCCGCGGCGACTTCGAGGAGCGGATGAAGGCGGTCCTCAAGGAGGTCGCCGCCGCCGCCGGCCGGATCATCCACTTCATCGACGAGCTCCACACGATCGTCCGCGCGGGGGCCGCGGAGGGCGGCGCCCAAGACGCCGCCAACCTCCTGAAGCCCGCCCTCGCCCGCGGCGAGCTCCGCTGCATCGGCGCCACCACGCTCGACGAGTACCGCAAGCACATCGAGAAGGACGCCGCCCTAGAGCGGCGTTTCCAACCCGTGCTGGTGGAGGAGCCCAACGTGGAGGACACCATCGCCATCCTCCGCGGCCTCAAGGAGCGCTACGAAGTCCATCACGGCGTGCGCATCGCCGACGCCGCCCTCGTCGCCGCAGCCACGCTGGCCCAGCGCTATATCGCCGACCGCTTCCTGCCCGACAAGGCGATCGACCTCGTCGACGAGGCCGCCGCCGCCCTCCGCATCGAGATCGAGAGCCTCCCCGCCGAGCTCGACGCCCTCGAGCGCCGCGCCCTGCAGCTCGAGATCGAGGCCCAGGCCCTCCGCAAGGAGGAGGACCGCGCCTCGCGGGACCGCCTCGCCCGCATCGAGCGGGAGCTCGCCGACCTCCGCGAGCAGCGCGACCGCCTTCGCGCCCAGTGGTCGTCGGAGAAGGAGGCGATCGCCGCCCTCCGCGCCAC
Organism: uncultured Planctomycetia bacterium; assembly: GCA_964445475.1. Classification (GTDB taxonomy): domain Bacteria; phylum Planctomycetota; class MHYJ01; order CAYUME01; family CAYUME01; genus CAYUME01. Next base: position 668 of record CAYUME010000654.1, on the reverse strand, counting down.
GAAGGAGCGGATCGAGGCGGAGAAGGTCCGCGAGGAACAGCTCCAGCGGCAGGGCCGCCTCGACCAGGTCGCCGAGATCCGCTACGGCGTCCTGCCCGGCCTCCGCGCGGAGCTCGAGGCCCTCCAGGCTCGCCTGACCGAGGTCCAGAGATCCACCCGCATGCTCGACGAACAGGTCACGGAGGAAAGCGTCGCCAAGGTGGTCTCGAAGTGGACGGGCATCCCCGTGGCCCGGATGATGGAGGGCGAGGTCCAGAAGCTCCTGCGCATGGAGGAGGCGATCGGCCGTCGTCTGGTCGGCCAGGAGGAGGCGGTCCGCTCCGTCAGCAGCGCCGTCCGCCGCGCGAAGGCGCGCCTCGCCGATCCGGACCGCCCGATCGGAACCTTTGTATTCTGCGGCCCCACCGGCGTCGGGAAGACGGAGCTGGCCAAGGCCCTCGCCGAGTTCCTCTTCGACACCGAGCAGGCGATCGTCCGCATCGACATGTCCGAGTACATGGAGAAGTTCGCCGTCTCCCGCCTCGTAGGCGCCCCCCCCGGCTATGTCGGCTACGAGGAAGGGGGCGCGCTCACCGAGGCCGTCCGGCGCCGCCCCTACGCCGTCGTCCTCTTCGACGAGATCGAGAAGGCGCACCCCGACGTCTTCAACCTCCTCCTCCAGATCCTCG
>CAYUME010000653.1:0-3491 GCA_964445475.1 uncultured Planctomycetia bacterium | reverse complement strand
GCACGACGACATCGTTCCCGGAATCCCGGGACGTTTCGCCGGCCTCGAGACGTTGATGGAAGTCCCGTCGCTCGGCGACTACGCCGGCCTGGACTGGCCCGAGCCGCAGAAGGGCCACGCGGCCATGATCTCGCGGCTGGACGCCGACGTCGGCCGGCTGCTGGCCAAGCTGAACGATCTGGGACTCGACGAGAAGACGGTCGTCTTCTTCACCAGCGACAACGGCCCGCACCGCGAGGGGGGCGCCAACCCGGACTTCAACGACAGCAACGGCCCGCTGCGCGGCATCAAGCGCGACCTCTACGACGGCGGCATCCGCGTGCCGATGATCGCCCGGTGGCCGGGCCGGATCCGGCCCGGCACGGAGACCGGTCTCGTCTCGGCCTTCTGGGATTTCCTCCCCACCGCCTGCGAGCTGGCCGGCATCGACCTGCCGGAGCCGGTCGACGGGATCAGCTACCTGCCGACGCTCGTGGGCGACCCGGCCCGGCAGAAGAAGCACGAGTACCTGTACTGGAATTACTCCGGCCTCCGGGCCGTCCGGGCGGGCCCATGGAAGGCCGTCGGGTACCCGACCGGCAAGCGCTTCGAGCTGTACGACCTCGAGGCCGATCCGGGGGAGTCGCAGGACGTCGCGGCGGAGAACCCCCAGGTGGTCGAGCGCCTGCGGAAGGTCATGGTCGACGCGCACGTGGAGTCGCCGCATTTCAAGTGACGCAGCGCGAAATCCGCGCGAACAGGGAGCCGGCCGAGGTCGCCGTGGCGCCCGGCCAGGGGATATCGGGGCCGGTCAGGGGGAATCGCGTCGGATCCTGTTGCCGGCGCTGGCGGATCATTTGAAGGGCGAGGTATGCGCAAGCCCTGGGAGCGGCGGAGCGTCCTCGGAGCCGCGGGGCCGGCCGTCCTGGTCCTGGCCGGGTCGGTCGTCGCGGCGCAGGGCGCGGAGCCGACGCATGGGGATGTCCGCTACCACACGAAGTACGAACGGAGCGTCCTGGACCTCTGGACGGTCGAGGGCGGCAAGCCGGCGCCGCTGGTGGTCATGTTCCACGGCGGCGGTTTCAAGCAGGGCGACAAGAGCAGCTGGAGAAAGAGCCCGTTCATCCGGGACTACCACCCCAAGGGCGTGGCGTTCGCGGCGGTCAACTACCCGTTCCTGGAGCACGCCGGGGACGTCCGGAAGATCCTGGAGCACACCGAGGAGTCGATGCGTTCGCGATCGGCGCTCGCGCGGGGCCTGTTTGCCTGGGCCGGTCTCGCGCCGGCCGTCTACGCGGCGGACGTGGCGCCGCCGCCCAACGCGCCCGCCGCCGCCGATTGGGATGCCGGCACCGGCAGGCTGTCGCTGCGCTACCGGGACGCGGTCCTCTTCGAGGCCGCCGTCGGCGCCGAGGACGCCGGCGGCCGCAAGGTCGAGGGCGTCGCCGTCCGGCTGGAAGAGAAGGAGGCCGGCGGGGAGAAGGTGGAGCAGGGCCTGAAGTTCGTCCAGGCCGCGCCCCGGGACGGGGTTGTCCTGGTCCTGCGCGGCGTCGCGGTCGGCAGCGACGAGGCCTTCCCGGCCGAGACGCCCTCCGAGGCCCAGAAGCGTTTCCCGTGCGTCCGCAACAGCGTCGGGCTCAGCCGCAACCGGAGGAACAACGCCGTCTACGACCGCCGGTGGGACTGGGTCCTGGCCGGCCCGGGCGACGGCGGGACGCGCATTCGGCCGGCCGGGCAGAAGGAGGGGGGGCACGCGTTTACATGGGAGAGCCGCGGTCCGGCGCTGGAGCTCGCCTTCCGCCCGCGCTACTACCAGAAGCACCTGGGCTACGCATTCTTTGAGCCTTGGACCTACCGGATCTGGACGGGCTCCCTCACGGGCTACTGCACCTGGTGGGCGTACCGGGGGGGATTCACGCAGGAGGTCCTCGACGGGATGCTGAAGGTGTTCGTCGAGAAGCGGCTTCCCGATTTCGGGTACGACTATATGCAGCTGGACGACTGCTACCAGAAGGGCAACGGCAGCGCGCCGTGGAACTGGCTGAACTGGAACGAGAAGAAGTATCCGGGCGGCTGGAAGAAGGCCCTGACGTCCATCCGCGACGCCGGCATGAAGCCCGGCATCTGGGTTCATCGCGTGCACCGTCCCAATGACCCCGGCGTGAAGGAGATCATCGAGACGCATCCGGACTGGTTCGTCCCGGGGGCCGATGGCAAGCCGCATCACCAGAACGGATTCTGCTCCCTGAACACGCTCAATCCGGAGGCCGTGGAGACGATGATCCGCCCCCTCTATCGCGGGCTGGCGGAGCAGGGCTGGGCCTACGTGAAGATCGACGGGACGGGGGACCTGTTGAGGGCCTACCAGAACAAGAACTGCGCGAAATTCTTCCAGGATCATTCCGTCACGCCGGAGCAGTCCCTGCGCGCGTGGGACACGATCGCGCGCAAGGAATTGGGGCCGGAGGTCTACCTCCTCGCGTGCCACACCGTCGCGAACGCCCGGCATGTGGTCGGCTTAGTGGACGGCGCCCGGCTGAGCAACGACGGGTTCCAGCCGGATGCGCTGGCGCAGTACAACAACCTGGAAGGCGTCCTCTGGCGGAACGATCCCGACCATTGCGACGTGCTGGGGATGTGGCTGATGGACGAGGACGCCCGGATGCCGGTCTTCGGCCTGGAGGCGCCGGTGCCCGCCCGGACCGTCATCCGGCCCGCCGTCTGCGCCATGGCCGGGGGCGTGCTCATGGTCAGCGACACGATGGAGGTGTACCGCGACGACCGGAACATCGAGGGCATGAAGCGCAGCGCGCCCGTCCTCTCCACCGTGCCAGGCCAGCTTTACGACTGCGGCCGCCGCACCGTCCCGTGGTGGCTGCAGGAGATCGACCGGCCCTTCGACCACTGGTCCGTGCTGGCGCGGTTCCAGTGGGGGGAGCCGAAGAAAGAGGAAAAAAAGCAGACGTGGGCGCTGCAGGGCGCGCCGGCGCAGGAGGTCCAGTTCGCGGACCTGGGCCTCGAGGCGGACCGCGCGTACGTGGTCTGCGAGTTCTGGGGCCAGAAAGGCCTGGGCACGTTCACGGGATCGTTCACGGCCCCCGCGATGGACGAGCATACCGTGATGCACGTCTTCGCCATCCGCGAGGCGCGGCCGCATCCGTGGGTCGTCTCCACCACGCGGCACATCACGCAGGGCGGGGTCAGCCTGCTGGACGTGGCGTGGGATGACGCCGGCCAGGTCCTGGCCGGCAAAAGCGCCGTGGTCGCCGGCGACCCGTATGCGCTGACGGTGCATCTCCCCGCCGGCTGGACGCTCGCCGGCGCCGAGATCGGCGGCGGGAAGGCCGAAACGGCCGGCGGGAAGGGATTCGCCACCGTCCGCGTCGTCCCGTCGGCGACGAAGACGGTGGAGTGGAAGATGACCTTCGCGCGGTGAGGGGGGCGGAGAGACATGGGACCTGGCGTCGCCCGACTGGCCCTCCTCCCGCTGCTGTTCGCCCCGCTCCCGCGCG
>CAYUME010000652.1:0-3498 GCA_964445475.1 uncultured Planctomycetia bacterium | reverse complement strand
GGCGGGGTGGCCGTGGGCACAGGGTCGCCTGACGGCAGGGTTCGTGCTCGACCTCCGCCGCGAGCCGCGCGTCGGGAAGGCGCTGCTCTTCTTTCACGCCGGCGCCTACCCCGAGCGCGATCCCCGCGGCGGCTGGGCCAGCCACGTCAGCATCGGTCTGGCGTGGAGCGACGACCTGAAGACGTGGGACTGGCCCGGAAAGACCGTCCGGTGACAGGCGATCGGGGCGAAGGGCCACCCGCCGGAGACGACGCCGTAACCCCGGTGCATGGAAACGCCAAGTAGGATCGACGCGGGCCCCTGAAGGGAACCCCCCCATGCGAGCGAGCTCGACCGTGGCCCCGCTTGCCGGCCTTCTTCTCCTGGCAACGGTCGCTGTTGAGTCCCCGCCTCTTGCGGCGGCCGAGGCCTCCGCGCCGCTCGACCCCAAGGAGGTCGCCGAGCTGTTCCGTCAGGTCGACGACAAGGACGCGGCGGTGCGCCAGGCGGCCGTCGGGAAGCTGGTGGAGGCCCGGGACGCGTCCATCACCGCGCGGCTGAAGCGGACGCTCCAGGGCAAGGCCGGCCCGCTGCTCCAGAAGGCGTCGGCGGAGCGGGCACGGGCGCTCCGCGCGGCGATGGCCGCCGCCCGGAAGGGCTTCAGCCCGCAGGACTTCGCGGCGCGGCAGCAGGAGGCCCTGGCGCTCTTCAAGGCCGGCAAGACGAAGGAGATGGAGGCGCCCGTCAAGGCGATGTGGAAGGATTTCCACTTCGACCCCGCGCAGGCGGACGCGGACGAGAAGGCCGCCGAGGCCGCCGCGCGCGCGAAGGAGCTCGACGGGTACCTGAAGGCGGCCGGGGCGGAGGAGAAGGATCTCCCGGCCGCGAAGATGGCGGAGACGCTCCGGGCGCACGACGAGTCGCACGACATCCAGATGATGCCCCCGCGCGACCAGAAGACGATGGCGCAGAACGCGGCGCTGCGACCGCAGGTCCCCGAGGAGGAGTACCGGCTCGTTTTCATGACCAACCAGTACCGCGTCCTCCTGGGAAAGAGCGCCCTGCGGCTCGACGCCAAGCTCTGCGACGCGGCGCGGGACCACTCCCGGGACATGGTCGAGAAGAAGTTCTTCGCGCACGAGTCGCCGGTGCCCGGCAAGCGGACGCCCGGCGACCGGGCGACGCGGGCGGGGACGTCGGCGCACGCGGAGAACATCGCCATGGGCAGCGAGCGCGCCGAGGGCCCGTTCTGGATGTGGTTCCACAGCCTGGGGCACCACCAGAACATGCTCGGCGAGCATGCCTCGATCGGCGTCGGCAACCACGGGAAGCACTGGACGGAGATGTTCGGATAGCGCCCCGCGTTCACGTTCCTTCGTCGAGCCCGATTGGTAGACGCCCCCGTTCCCCTTTGATAGGCTCCGGGCGTCCCACTCCACGGGGGGTGCCATGCGAACCGTCCCGTCCCGCCTTCCGGCTGTCGCCTTTCTCGCCTTCCTCGCCCTCGCGGCACAGGCGGCCCCGACGCCGGACCGTCCCCCCAACGTTCTCGTCATCCTCGCCGACGACCTCGGCTACGGCGACGTGCGCTGCTTCAACCCGGAGCACGGGAAGATCCCGACCCCGAACCTCGACCGCCTCGCGCGCGAGGGGATGATGTTCACCGACGGCCACTCCTCCTCCGGCGTCTGCTCCCCTTCCCGCTACACCCTCCTCACCGGCCGGTACCACTGGCGGACGCGGCTCCAGTCCGGCATCGTGGGGGTGTGGGGCCCCCCGCTCATCGCGCCGGACCGGCTCACGATCGCCGGGCTCCTGAAGGCGCGCGGCTACCGGACCGCCTGCATCGGCAAGTGGCATCTCGGCCGGGACTGGCCGATCGGCGCCGACGAGCGGAAGTTCCTGGCGGGGCTCGGCGGGAAGGCGGGCGGCGGGGGGACCGACCTCGCGAAGACGGCCACCGACGCCCATCGCGCGGCGTGGCAGTCCATCTTCTCGAAACCCATCCCCGGCGGGCCGACGGCGCGCGGGTTCGACCTCGCCTTCGGCACCGACGTCCCCAACTGGCCGCCCTACTGCTTCATCGAGAACGACCGCACGGTCGGCATCCCGTCGACGCTCCTGCCCGCCGCCCTGCTGCGGAACAACATGGCCAGCCTGCAGGGGCCGGCGCTGGAGGGCTGGACGCTCGAGTCCATCCTCCCGGCGCTGGCCGACCGGGCCTGCGCCTGGATCGGGGAGCGCGCGAAGGAAGACGCCCCGTTCTTCCTCTACCTCCCGCTCACCTCGCCCCACACGCCGCTGGCGGTGAACGCGCCGTGGAAGGGGAAGAGCGGCCTCAATCCCCTGGCCGACTTCGTCATGGAGACCGACGCCGCCGTCGGGCGCGTGCTCGAGGCGCTCGAGAAAAGCGGCGCCGCCGGCCGCACGCTGGTCGTCTTCACCAGCGACAACGGCTGCGCCTCGTACGCCGGAGGCAGCGAGCTCGTGACGCTCGGGCACGCCGCCAGCGGACCCTTCCGCGGCTTCAAGGGCGACGCCTGGGAGGGCGGGCACCGCGTCCCGTTCATCGTCCGCTGGCCCGGCACCGTCAAGCCGGGGACGCGCTGCGCACAGACCGTCGGCCACGTCGACCTCATGGCGACCTGCGCGGATCTCGCCGGCGCGACGCTCCCCGATACCGCCGGGGAAGACAGCGTGAGCCTGCTGCCGCTGCTGAAGGGCGGAGACCGGCCGATCCACGAAGCCGTGGTGCACCACGCCATGAGCGGCCGGTTCGCGATCCGCGAGGGGGCGTGGAAGCTGATCCTCGGCCCCGGCGGCGGCGGCTCCTGGAGCCAGCCGAACGATGCCGCCGCGCTGAAGCAGGGGCTTCCTCCCATCCAGCTCTACGATCTGGGGGCCGACGCGGGCGAGCGGAACAACCTCCACTCCGCCCACCCCGACGTGGTCGAGCGCCTGACGGCACGGCTGGAGCAGCTCGTCGCCGACGGCCGCAGCACCCCCGGCGCGCCGCAGAAAAACGACGTGGCGGTGGACGTGCGGAAGGCGGGAGCGAAGCGGCCATGAGACGGAACCCGGGGCCCGACGGCCCCGCCCCTGGGGTGATGCGCCGTTCGTTCCTGGGATCGGCGGCCGTCGCGACCGCCGCCGCCGCACCGCGCCTCCGGGCGGCGCCCGCCGCCGGGCCGGCCGCCCCCCGTTCTCGTGGGAACGCGTCCCGGCCTACGCCCACCTCGGCAAGAGCGAAGGCGACTTCACCGACGCGGAACTGGACGTCCTCGACGGCCATTTCGACTTCGTCACGATCGAGCACTTCGGGCATTTCCAGAGCGGCAGTCCGGGGGACATGCAGGAGGATCTGCGGTCGCTCTCCCTCGCGTCGGCGGAAGGCCGGTTTGCGGTCCTGAAGGCCTGGCCGGGCTTCGACTGGACGGACACGGCGAGGATGGCACGGCCGCACGACGCGCTGCTGGAGCGGGCCCGCGAGCGGATCGCATTCCCGGTGGCCTGCTACCT
>CAYUME010000651.1:0-3514 GCA_964445475.1 uncultured Planctomycetia bacterium | reverse complement strand
CAGCGCCACCCCGCCCGCGGGACGGACGAGCCCCGCGCGCAGAGCGTGCGGGATCGCGACCGCCTGCGGCCGCCCCCGCAGGAGGAGCCGCCCCGTCTCACCCTCGGGCGCGAACGTCTCCAGCCGGATCTCCGACGCGAAGACCCGGACTCGCTTGAGCGCCGGCGCGGGACCCGGGCCCAGCGCGGGGGCCACGAAGTACGCCCGCCCGTCCGCGCGGAGCTCCAGGTCCGCATGCAGGTGCCCCTGCAGGACCGCCAGGACGTCCGGATATCCCCGCAACAGATCCCGGAGCAGGGGGGCGTCCAGGAAGGCGGGCGGGTAGACGGGCTCGTGGAGGACCAGGATCGCCGGCTTCCCGCGGCTCGCCTCGAGATCCTTCCGCAGCCACGCCCACGTCCCCTCGTCGAAGACCGACAGCCCCTCCGCCCCCTTCGCATGGCATGTCCGGTCAGGGGCGAGGAGAATGACATGGAGGCCTGCCGCATCGAAGCTGCGCTGGGCGGGGCCGAAGACCTTCTCGTAATCGCCGGGCCAGTTGTCGCCGGGGATGACGACGGCGGGGACGGGGATCGCCTCGGCCAGGAAGGATTTCAGGTAGCGCTGGCGGCGGAGGGGAATCGGATCGGGGGAGGCCGCGTCCGCGGGCGGCGCAGGGATGGCGTTGTTGTCGCCGGTGACGAGAGCGAAGTCGGGCGCGAAGGCCTCCGCCGCGGCCCGGAGGTCGCGCGCGATGCGGTCCCGCCGGGACGCGTCGAGGTGCAGGTCGCTGGCCCAGACGAATGTCAGGACGGGGACCGCGTCGGGCGCGGGGGCGTCCGGGGAGGACGTCGGCGACGGCTCCCCCGCGGGCGCGGCGCGGCCGGTCGCCGCGGGAAGGAGGCACGCCGCCGCGACGGCGAGGAGGGCCCGCATCATGCCCGGCCGTCCCATTCCCGGTGAAAGCGGTCGAGGAACCGCCGCAGGAAGGCATCGCGGCCCGCCGCGAGGCGGCGGCCGGCCGCGGTGCGCATGCGGCCCCTGAGCAGCAGCAGCTTCTCGTGGAAGTGGTTGAGGGTCGAGCCCCGGCTCTTCAGGTAGGCCGCCGCGGTCCGGTGGCGGACCGGACGGAGGGCGGGGTCGTGGATCGGGCGCCCCCGGCTGCCCCCGTACGCGAAGGCCCGGGCGATGCCGACGGCGCCGATCGCGTCGAGCCGGTCGGCATCGCGGACGATCTCCCCTTCCCGGCTGAGCCGCGGCTCGCGGACGCCGGCCCCCTTGAACGACAGGTCGCGCAGGACGGCGCAGACACGGTCGACGGTCTCCCGGGGGAGGGCGAACCGGGCCAGCCAGCGCCCCGCCTCCCGGGGGCCGGCCTCCACGTCGCCGCCGTGCGCCTTCCAGTCCGCGATGTCGTGGAGGAGGGCGGCGAGAGCAACGACGAACGTGTCGGCCTTTTCCCGGCGGGCGATCCGGACGGCGGTCTTCCAGACGCGGAAGGCGTGCCAGGCGTCATGACCGGAGGCCTCCCCGGCCAGCCGCTCGCGGACGAAGCCGGCGGTGGCGCGGACGATGCGGGCGCGGTTCACGGGGCCTCCCCCTCCGCGGGCGGCGGGGAGGCCTGCGCCGCGTAGAGCCGCCGGTATCGATAGGACGCCGAGACCGCGGAGGCGAGGCCGGCGAACATGAGGACGTGGATGAGCAGGGCGTTGGGGTTGAGCAGGCCCGAGGCGTCGACGATGACGTGGACGGCGGCGGTGGCGAGGAAGATCAGCAGGGCGATGAGGGCGGCCGGAAAGGCGTTCCGGGCGGACCAGAGGGAGAGGCCGAAGTAGACGATGCCGAGGACCAGGTAGGCGGTCCGCTGCACCGCGGCGGACGCCCGCATGCGGCGGGCGTCCTCCCAGCTCATGCCGTGCGCGTCCTCGAAGAACCGGAGCAGGGCGGAGCGTCCGGCCGGATCCCGGGAGGCCAGCTCCGCCTCGATCCCGGCGAGATGGTTGTCGAGGGCCACCACCGCGTTGAAAAACTGGACGCAGTGGACCAGGGCGAGCATGGCGGCCAGGAGGATCCAGACGCGGCCGGAGACGATCTTCTGGCGGAGGGTGAGCTGGGCGCGCCGCGCGACCTCGCGACGGATGCGCTCGACGCGCTCGCGGGCCGTGAGGCGGAGCTTCGTGCCACACTGCGGGCAGAAGGCCTCGGCGGGCTCGACGACCGCCGCGCAGCGGGGACAGGGGCGCGAGGCGGCCGGGGGGCGGGCACCACCGCGCCGGAACAGGGTCCTCGTGAAGCTCATGGGCGGCGCCCGGAAAGAGACGTCGCGGCGCGCGGCAGGCGGGATCAGGATGCCCCGGGAGGGGGCGCGGCGTCAAGCGAAATGGTCGCGGCTCACCCCGCGCTCCAGCCGCCGTCGACCGCCAGCGCGGCGCCGGTGACGCACCCGGCCTCGCCGCTGGCCAGGTAGAGGGCCGCCGCGGCGACCTCCTCCGGCCTCCCCATCCGTCCGATCGGCTGGGACGCCGTCATCTCCCGCCGCGCCGCCGCCGGGTCCGGGTACTCCTTCAGCCGCGCCAGCACGAACGGCGTCTCCACCCGCCCCGGGCAGATGCAGTTGACGCGCACGCCGTCCCGCGCGTGGTCGAGCGCCATCGCCTTCGTCAGCCCCACCACGGCGAACTTCGTCGTGACGTACGCCAGCCGGTCGCGGACGGCGACCAGACCGGCGACCGACGCGATGTTGACGACGACCCCGGCCTTCCGGGCGACCATGCCCGGCAGGAAGGCCTTCGTCATGTTGAAGACGCCGCGGACGTTGACGGCGTAGAGGCGGTCCAGGTCCGCCCCCTCCGTCGTCAGGATCGTCCCCACGTGGCCGATGCCGGCGTTGTTCACGAGGAGGTCGAGACGCCCCTTGGCGGCGAGGACGATCCGGGCGGCCTCGCCGCAGGCGGCCTCGTCGGCGACGTCGACGCGGAGGAAGGCGGCGCCCCCGCCGACGCTGCCGAGGCGGTCGGCGACGGCCCGCCCGCCCGGCTCGTCCCGGTCCGCGACGTAGACGAAGGCCCCGGCCCGCGCGAACGCCGCGGCGACGGCCGCGCCGATGCCGCTGGCGGCTCCGGTGACCAGCGCGATCTTTCCCGTCAGGTCGAACATGGGGGCCTCCCGGCAAATCCCAGAACCACACGCCGACATCCACGGCGGACCCGACCCCGCTCAGGGGGAGCGCCACGCCCGGCCGTCCGGATACGCGTACGCCTCGACCGACTCCGGCCTCATCGCCAGGCCGCACCCCGGCGCCGTCGGCGCCCGGTACCGGCCGCCCCGGACGACGACCGGATCGCGGAAGTGCTCGTGGAGGTGGTCGACGTACTCGATCATCCGGCCCTCGCACGCGCCGGAGACGGCGACGACGTCGAACATCGGCAGGTGCTGGTTGATCTCGCAAAGCCCGACGCCGCCGGCGTGGGGGCAGACCGGGACGCCGAACTTCGCGGCCATCAGGACCACGGCGACCGCCTCGTTGACGCCGCCC
>CAYUME010000650.1:276-3533 GCA_964445475.1 uncultured Planctomycetia bacterium | reverse complement strand
GGGCGGCCAGCACGTCAACAAGACCCAGTCCGCCGTCCGTCTCGTCCACCTCCCCACCGGGATCGTCTCCGCCTGCCAGCAGGAGCGGTCCCAGCACATGAACCGGAAGATGGCCATGCGCCTCCTCGTCGGCAAGATCCTCCAGCAGCAGGAGGCGGCCCGCGAGAAGGAGCTGCAGAAGATGTTCGGGGAGAAAGGGGAGATCGCCTTCGGCTACCAGATCCGCTCCTACGTCCTCCACCCCTACACGCTGGTCAAGGACCACCGCTTTGACTTCGAGACCGGCAACACCCAGGCGGTCCTCGACGGCGAGATCGATCCCTTCATCGAGGGATTCCTGCGGTGGAAGGAGCGCCCGTACTGAACCCCGGTCGCGCCCCCGACGGCGCCGTACCGCGCAAGGCTCCGGATTCATGCAACCCGCGGGCCGGTCCAGGCCAATAGGACTGCCGGAGGATCGTCCCGTCTCCGGAAAGCCCCGGCAGGCGAATCGTCCATGGTTCCAGCAGTAAATTCCCATTCCATTCCAATGGAATTGCCTATAATGAGAACAGGCCAGAACCAGTCCGTGCCCCCCCCACCCCATCACAGGAGTCGTTCGTGAAGAAACACCCGCAGATCCACCCGTGTCGATGGGCGGCGTTCCTCGGCACGCTCCTCTTCGCCGGGGGTGCACTCCCGGGGCGATCTGCGGCACAGGACATCCTCCCCCCGGGCGACGGCCCCGGACCGGTGATCATCCCGCCGATCACGTCGGATTCACCGAAGAAAGACGGGGGCGAGGGCAAGGGAACGCCGGCGGAAGGGCCGGGCGAGACGCCGGCGCCCGTCCCCTCCGTCCAGCCCCCCGAACCGCAACCCATCGACCCGGTCGCCCTCGAGAAGGCCGTCGGCGAGGCGATCACCAAGGGGGTCGAGTGGCTCAAGAAGCGGCAGGAGGTGGACGGCTCGTTCGGCGCCTCCGGGAACGGGCCGACGTACGGAGGAGGGGGGAACGCCTACGACAACCGGCCGGGCATCGCCGCCCTCAGCCTCCTCGCCCTCCTCAAGAGCGACGTGCCGCCGAACGACCCCGTGATCACCAAGGGATACAAATACCTGTACGGCCACGTCGGCCAGAAAGGGAACAAGATCTCGACATACGAGATGGGCGTGACGCTCATGGCGGTCGAGACCCTCTACGAGGCCACCTACAAGCACCTGATGAAGAAGTCCGGCAAGAAGGTGTCGGATCGCCCGGGTGAGTTCAAGGAGCCCAAGTACGCCCCCTCCCCCGCGGACGCCTCATTCTGCTCGGACCTCCTGAAACGACTCTACCGCAACCAGACAAAGGAGGGGGGGTGGCGCTACGGCGAGGGCTTTGCGATCGTGGGCAGCCCGGAGGACATCTCCGCCACCCAGATCGTCATGCTGGGCATCAAGTCGGCCAGCCGGATGCGGCTGCCGGTCGACCCCCAGTGCGTGCGGCGGGCCATGACCTTCGTGCTGCGATCCCAGGAGACGGACGGTCCTACGGTCGCCCGCCCCTCCGACCTGAAGCCGGACGACCGGAGCACGTATGCGTCGACCGGGGATGACCGGGCGCGCGGCTGGGCCTACGAGAAGGAGAGCCAGAATGCCCACGAGCTGGCCGTCACGGGCTCGATGACGACCGCCGGGATCGCCTCCCTCCTGATCTGCAAGTCCATCATCGGCCCGCAGCTGAACAAGAAGGAGGCGGCCGAGGCGGACCAGGCCGTCTGGGACGGGTACGCGTGGCTGACGCAGAACTGGTCCGTGACGACAAACCCGAAGACGCTGCGCAGCCACTTCTACTATCTATACGGCCTCGAACGGGTGGGGACCCTCGGGATGTACAAGCAGATCGGGACCCACTCCTGGTACGCGGAGGGGGCCCAGGTGCTCGTCCGGCTGCAGGCGGAAGACGGCAGCTGGGACTCGAAGCGGGAGGTCAACCCGAGCGACCTCTTCGACACGTGCTTCGCCCTCCTCTTCCTCCGCCGCGGCACCGTGCCGATCGGGGACGTGCTGAGGCCCCGCGTGTACACGGGAAAGTCCGGGCCGGGCGCCAACGAGACCAAGGCCAGGTGACGCGCGCGGAGCTTCGGACAGCCACAACACGTCCCCCCCGCCGCAGCAGACCCGGGACCGAGACGGGATCCGGCCCCCTCCGTCCTTCCCGAGGCGCAAGCCTTCCGAGACCCGCCCCCGAGCGTGGATTGCCCGGCCGTTGCGTCCGGCGTCGAAATCGTATAATCTCGACCGCATCGGCGCGATCCCGGAACGTCAACCCCTGAAACCACCGGACTCAGCCCAGGTGCCTCCATGAAGCGCGTCACCCGCTCCCGCGCCGCGTTCGCCGAGGCCCGCCGGGTGCTCGCCGGCGGCGTCGACAGCCCCGTTCGCGCCTTCAAGGCCGTCGGCGGGACCCCGATCTTCATCCGGAGCGCCCGCGGAGCGCGCGTCACCGACGTCGACGGGAACACCTACCTCGACTATGTCGGCTCGTGGGGTCCGCTGATCGCCGGCCACGCCCCCCCCGCCGTCGTCCGCGTCGTCGCCGAGGCGGCGAGGCGAGGAACCTCGTACGGCGCGCCGACGGAGCTGGAGACGGCTCTCGCCCGCGAGGTCTGCCGCGCCTTCCCGTCGATCGAGCGCGTCCGGGTCGTCAGCTCCGGCACCGAGGCGGCCATGAGCGCCGTCCGCCTCGCCCGCGGCGTCACGCGGCGCGACCGCATCGTGAAGTTCGAGGGCGGCTACCACGGGCACGCCGACGCGATGCTCGTGCGCGCCGGGTCGGGGGCGATGACCTTCGGCGTCCCCACCAGCCCCGGCGTTCCCGCCGCGCTGGCCGAGCTGACCTACACCCTGCCCTACAACGACCTGCGGGCCGTCCGCGCGGTCGGCGAGCGCCACGGCGCCGAGTTCGCGGCCGTGATCGTCGAGCCCGTCGCCGGCAACATGGGCGTCGTGCCGCCCGCCCCCGGCTTCCTCGAGGGGCTCCGCGAGATCACCCGGGCGCACGGCATCCTGCTCGTCTTCGACGAGGTCATCACCGGATTCCGCGTGGCGTACGGCGGGGCGCAGGCGCGCTTCAGGGTGCGGCCGGACCTGACGGTCCTCGGCAAGATCATCGGCGGCGGCCTGCCGGTCGGCGCCTACGGCGGGCCGGAGCGGATCATGGCGCAGCTCGCGCCCGACGGCCCCGTCTACCAGGCGGGCACCCTCTCCGGCAACCCCCTCGCCATGTCGGCGGG
>CAYUME010000650.1:0-266 GCA_964445475.1 uncultured Planctomycetia bacterium | reverse complement strand
CTCGGTCTGCTCCGAAAGGCCGGCGTCTACGCGGGGCTGGAGCGGAAGGCTGCGGCGCTGGAGCGGGGCCTGGCTGCGGCCGCGAAGGCGGCAGGCGTCCCCGCGACGATCAACCGCGTCGGGTCGATGATGACGCTCTTCTTCGCGGAGGGGCCGGTGACGGACTGCGCGTCGGAGAACCGAAGCGACACGGAGCGCTACGAGCGGTTCTTTCGCGGCATGCTAGAACGAGGCTTCTACCTCCCCCCGGCCCAGTTCGAGGCCTT
>CAYUME010000649.1:0-3534 GCA_964445475.1 uncultured Planctomycetia bacterium | reverse complement strand
GATCGGGTTCGAGCTCTTCGTCCTCTTCGCCGCGCTCGCGACGATGGGCGCGATCCTCCTCTTCGGCCGGCTCGGGCGGTGGCACTCGCCGCTCCACGATGCGGGCGTGATGCGGGAGGTCACGTCGCACCGGTTCGCCATCGCCATCGAGGCGGCCGACCCCGCGTGGGCGGACTGGCGGGCGCGTGCGATCCTCGAGGGCGCCGGCTGCGCGGACATCCGGATGCTGGAGGAGCGGGAGGATTGAGCCGCCAAGACGCCAAGGAGGTTGCCCGGACCGGAGCGGTGACGGCGGAGAGGAAATAGAAATATCCTGGCGCCTGTTTCTGGAGCGCTTGGGGCCTTGGCGGCTTTTCAGGATGCATTATGATCCCGGCGAAGTGGGTCGAAAAGCTGGGCGCCGTCGCGCCCCGGTGGTCCCCGGGCGGCTTCAAGGCCGCGGCGGCCGGGCTCTTCCTCCTCGCCTTCGCCGTGCCGATCGCGATCGTCGCCCTGCCGTTCCTCGAGTTCTTCAACGACATGGCCGCCCAGCCGAAGGGGAAGGCGCAGATGACCTACGGCCGCGTCCACGACCCGGCGGGCGAGGGGTGGCCGGTCGAGCGGCCGCCCGTCGCGGGAACCCTCCCCCGCGGCCACGCGCCCTACCCCTTCGCGGCGGCCGGGAACAAGCTCGAGGACGCCCGGGCCGTCGGGGCGCAGTGGCGGAATCCCCTGCCCGTCACCGTGGCGAACATGAGGCGCGGGCAGACGCTCTACGCCCGGTTCTGCTTCGCCTGCCACGGGGCGCGGGGCGACGGCGACGGGCCGGTCGTCGGCCCCAACCGGTTCCCCTCGCCGCCCTCGCTCCACACCGACCAGGCCCGCGGCTACGCCGACGGCACGATCTTCCACCTCCTCACGAAGGGCGTGAACAAGATGCCGTCGTACGCCCCGCAGTTGACGCCGGAGGAGCGCTGGCAGACGATCCTCTTCGTCCGGGCGCAGCAGCGGGCGATGAACCCGAGGCCGGAGGATCTCGAGGGGGAAAAGGGGAAATGAACCGCCAAGGCGCCAAGGACGCCACGAGACGGGAAGGGTCGAAAACCCGGCGGATGCCGGATCGGATGGGCACGTGACATGACGGACCCCGCACACAATCCGAAGGCCGTCCCGGCGGCCCTGCCGCCGCCGTCGGTCCCCGCGCCGCTCCTGCGCGGCGGGCGCGGCCTGGTCGCGGCCGGCGCCGCCCTCTGCGCCGCCGCCCTCGCCACGGCGGCGGGCCGGGAGCGGTTCGCCGCCGGCTGGCTCTGGGGCTTCGCGCTCGCCTGGAGCATCATCCTCGGCGCCCTCTTTTTCGTCGCCCTCCACCACGCCGTCCACGCCGTCTGGTCCGTCTCGACCCGCCGCGTGGCGGAGGGGCTCGCCTCGGCGATGCCGCTCGCGGCGCTCGCCTTCCTGCCGCTCGTCGCCTTCGCGGCGTGGCCGCACGCCTTCCCGCTCTACGAATGGGCGGGCGGGCTCGGCGGCGCCCACGGCCACTCCCCGGCGGGGCCCCACGGGGCCGCCGACAAGGGCGGTTACCTGACCGTCGCCTTCTTCGCCGCGCGCGGCCTGGCCTGCTTCGCCGTCTGGATCGGCTTCGCCCGCCTCTTCGTCGGCCGCTCCCTCCGGCAGGACGACGGGACGGGGGGCGAGGCGGCCACCGGCGGCATGCGCCGCGCCGCCGTCGCCTTCCTGATCCTCTTCGCGGGCACCGTGACGCTCGCCAGCGTCGACTGGCTCATGAGCCTCGAGCCCCACTGGTTCAGCTCCATCTTCGGCGTCTACGTCTTCAGCGGCGTGGCCCTCGCGGGGCTCGCGGCGGTGACGCTGACGGCCGCCGTCCTCCGCCGCGCCGGCCGGCTCGGCGACGCGGTCCGCGGCGACCACCTCTACAGCCTCGGCGCGATCCTCTTCGCCTTCACCTGCTTCTGGGCCTACATCGCCTTCAGCCAGTACATGCTCATCTGGTACGGGAACGTCCCCGAGGAGGCGGCCTACTTCGCGCGCCGGACGGGCGGCGCCTGGGGGGCGGCGACCCTCCTCCTCTGGGCCGTCCGCTTCGGGATCCCCTTCCTCGTCCTCCTGCCGCGGCGCGCCAAGACGGACGCCCGCGTCCTCGTGCCCGTCTCGCTTCTGGTGCTCGCCGGCCAGGCGCTCGACCTCTACTGGATGATCATGCCGGCGCGCCCGGCGGGCGGGCTGGCGATGCGCTGGGCCGAGGGGGGGCCGCCGCTCCTGCTGGCCGGGGCGCTCGGCCTCGTCCTCGCCCGGTTCCTCGGCCGCCACGCGGCCGTCCCCGTCGGCGATCCCCTCCTCAAGGCCTGCCGGCAGTTCCACCTGACGCATTGAGGGATAAGGCGCCCATGATGAGATGGCGAATCGGGATGGCGACGATCGCCCTGGCCGCGTTCCCCGCGGCCGCCCGTGCCGGCGAGGCCGCCGGCGCGCAGGTCGGGGTGGAAGAGAAGCTCGGGCAGGCCCTGCCCCTGGCGGAGCTGACCTTTGCCGACGAGGAGGGGAATCCGGTCGTCCTCGGCGACCTCGTCGACCGCCCCGTCGTCCTCCTCCTCGTCTTCTTCCGCTGCGCGGGGATCTGCACGCCGCTGCTACAGGAGACGGCGCGCGTGGCCGACCTCGCCGCGCTGGCGCCGGGAAAGGACTACCGGATCATCACGGTCAGCTTCGACCCGACCGACACGCCCGAGATGGCCCGGCGGCGGAAGGGGGCGATCCTGCAGGCGATGACCCGGCGCCCCTGCCCGCCGGAGGCGTGGCGCTTCCTCACCGGGAAACCGGAGGGGATCGCCCGGATCACCGACGCGGCGGGCTTCCGCTACCAGCCGGTCGACGGCGGCCAGAGCTTCAGCCACCCGGCCGTCATCACCTTCCTCGACAAAACCGGACGGATCTGCCGCTATCTCTACGGGACGGAGTTCAACCCGACCGACTTCGAGCTGGCCGTCGGGGACGCCTCCGCGGGCCAGCCGCGGTCGGTCATCCAGACGGTCCGGCAGATGTGCTTCGCCTACGACCCGGACGAGGGCTACGTCGTCCGGGTCAACCGGATCATCCTGGTGGTCACGCTGCTCTTCGCCGCGGGCTTCGGCGCCTTCCTGCTCCTGGCGGGGCGGCGACGGTCCGCCCGGGGCGCGACGGCCCCCGCGCCGCCGAAACCGCCGGAAGGGAGCCCGTCATGACGCCGCTCGATCCGGCCACCGTCTCCGCCGTGCCGGCCGTCCCGGTCGACTACCTGTCGGCCCGGCGCGGGCTGATGGCGTGGCTGACCTCCACCGACCACAAGCGGATCGGGCTGATGTACATGGCCCTGATCCTCGTCTTCTTCCTCGTCGGCGCGGGCCTGGCGGTGACCTTCCGGACCCACCTGATGCTCCAGAAGGCGGCGCTGCTGAGCAACGACGCCTACAACCGGCTCCTGACGCTGCACGGCGTGATCATGATCGTCCTCTTCATCATCCCGGGGATCCCCGCGATCTTCGGGAACTTCGCGCTGCC
>CAYUME010000648.1:0-3542 GCA_964445475.1 uncultured Planctomycetia bacterium | reverse complement strand
CGGGGGTGACGGCCAGGTAGAGCCGGTTGCCGGGGCCGGTGCCGAACCGGGAGGCCCCCATGCCGTCGCGGGTGACGACGCCGACGCACGCGGAGCGGCCCGTCTTCGGGTCGAGCCGCCACTCGCAGCCCTGCCCCACCATGAGGAAGGGATCGCGCGGGTTGACCGCGGCTCCGATCGCGCCGTAGGAGGAGGAGCCGAAGAGCTCCTGGACGAACGCGCCGGTCTCCGCGTCCCAGACGCTGACGCGCCGCGGCGTGCCGTCGTCCTCCGCCGCCCAGAGCTGCCCCTTCGCGTCGACTGCCAGGCCGTTGACGTTGAGCAGGCCGTCGGGCGTCCACGGGCCGAGGGGGGCGCGCCCGCCCTTCCGGCCGATGTCGCGCGTCCACTGGCCGTCGGGCCCGAAGACCTGGACCTGGTGGTTCGCTCCGCGGATCCCGAGGTAGAGCCGCCCCGCCTTGTCGACCGCGAGCGCCGAGACCCAGTCCTTCCCCTCCTCCAGGCGGGCCTTCGCGACCTCCTTCGCCTCGCCCGTCGCGACGTCGACCGACACGACCGCCCGTCCCGCGGTCACCACGAAGACCCGGTCGGGGCCGGCCGCCTCGAGGTCGCCGGGCTTGGGCACGGCCAGCCGCTTCTGGACCCGGCCTGTCTTCGCGTCGACGACCACGACGGCGTCCTTGTTGCCGCAGCTGACGAAGACGCGGCTTCCGGCGGCGGCGAGGCCGGAGGGCTGCTGGGGGGCGTCCGGCTCGGCGCCCCAGAGGTCCTTCATCGCCAGGTCGGTGCTCTTGAGCTCCGACCACTCGGAGTAGCGGCCGGTCCGCGCGTCGACGCGGTAGAGGGCGCGGGAGGCGTACTGGCCGATGTCGTTCCACGCGTAGACGGTATTTCCGTCGGAGGCGACCGGCCCGGCGGAGGCGATGCCGCCGCGGATGTTCTTCCAGAGAACGCGCCCCTGCGGGTCGCAGGCGAGGAGCGGCTTGTCGCCTTCGCCGCCGCCCCAGCCGCAGTAGACGCGCTCGCCGTCGGCGGCGCAGGCGACCGGGTTGCCGTGGTCGGCCCCCCAGCCGCTCCACGGCGCGGCGCCGCTGTTGGCCGCCCAGCCGCGGAGCCGGAGGCCGATGCCGGCGTGGACGATCCCCGCCCACGTGTAGTCGCCCGCCGCGACCGGCTCGCCCGGCCGGCGCACCGACATCGTCGTCAGGCCGTCCCATTTCACCGTGTGCGCGCCCTTCGTGTAGAAGGCGCACGCCAGGAGCTGGCGGGCCACGGAGCCGTCGGGCCGGAAGAGGTTGATCGAGACGTAGCCGTCCTCCGGCATCGTGAACGGGACGGGCTTGAACCCGTCCGGCTCCCGGCTGCGGACCACGCCCGTCCAGTCGACGGCGGGCTGGCCGTTCTCGATCCGGACGGCGAACTCGCGGCCGCTCGAGAGGCGGACCGGGCGGGGCGCGACCCGCCCCTGCGCCGCCAGCGTCGCGAAGCCCCAGCAGCCGCTGCCCTGGAAGGTGAAGACCCGGTCGATCGCCATGCCGGGCTTGAAGAGGTCCTTGATCGTCAGCCGGCCCCCCGTGCCGACGGTGAAGTTCGGCTCGAACGTCATCAGGAGCCGGTCGCCGGGCTTGACCGCGTGGTCGGGCTTCGTGAGGAGCGCCCAGGGGATGGAGATCTCCTGGGTGTAGCCCCGCCCCTCGGCGTGCTTCAGGAAGGCCTGGGCCGCGCCCCGGGCCTTGGCGTCCTTCAGGCCGCCCTCGCTGAAGCGGCGGCCGTACGCGATGTCGATCACGTCGAGCCCGTCGCGGTCGCGCCAGCAGGTCAGGTGGGAGGTGCGGACGCGGGGGGCGTCGTCGGCGTTCCGGTCGGGCTGCGCCACCTCGCGGGCCGCGACGTCGGGCGCGGTGACGACGCGGAACTGGAGGCAGTCGCCGTTGAAGCCGTAGTCGCCCTTGCTGCTGCCGGGGTTGTTCATCGGGGTGGGGTCGATCCAGCGCGCGAGGACGTGGAGGGCCTGGGCGTCGTGCATGGCGTGGAGCCAGACGGCGAAGGAGTCGCGGGCGTTCTCGACGTCGCCGCAGGCGAAGATCCCGCCCGTCAGGTCCCAGTCGTCCGCCTTCCCGTCGGCGACGACCGGGCCGGGTGCGGGAAGGACCTGGAGGTCGATGTGCTCGGTCTCGGCCGCCGGGGCCGGCGGGGCGCCGGACAGGGCCGCCGACAGGACGAGGAGCGCGAAGGCCGCCGCGCGGATGCCGTGCCGGTTCATGCAGCCTCCTGGAGAGGGAAACCACAGATGAGCACGGATGGACACGGATACGGCCGGATGAGGCGGCTCTTCGTGTCCCTCTGTGTCCATCCGCGGTTCCATTCCTAGTTGACGTTCGTCGCGCTGACGCAGAAGGGCGAGCCGGGGAGCTCGAGGACGCCGCCGCACTCGAACTCCGCCTTGCCGTCCGCCCCCATGCCGAACCGCGCGCCGCCCTGCGTCGCGAAGACCAGCTCGCTGTACCGGTAGTTGACGATCTTCCGCCCCTTGAAGTCGCTCACCGTGATCAGGGCGGTCTCGATGCCGTGCGTGTCGGCCGACTCGGCGTGGACGGGGTCGATCAGGCGCGCGTCGCGGAGCCGCCGGATCACCTGCGCGTCCTTGTCGCCGTGCCGGATCCACGCGATCTCCCGGTCGCCCCGGCAGACGGCCAGGAAGGTGTCCCGGGTGCCCTTCTGGTAGGCCAGCCAGCAGGGGGTGCGGCCCACCTGGACCTCCCCGACGCGTGCGATCGCGTCGGGCGTCGCCGGCGCCGTCGTGGCCAGGCCGCCCACGGTGTAGAGCCCCACCGTGCCGTCCTCGGAGGCGATGAGCGCCCGGGCCTTCTCCCCGCCCGCCAGGCTGGCGATCACCGCCGTGGGGCGCGGGACGTCCACGACTTTCACCACCGGCGGCTTCCAGGACGGGTCGGCCTCGAACGGATAGGGCCATTGCTTGGGGCCGGGTCCGGAGTCGCGCGTCTTCCGGTAGTTCTCCTCCGTGGTGAAGTACATCTCGCGCACCTTCTGGAAGAGCGGCTGGAGGTCGAG
This sequence comes from uncultured Planctomycetia bacterium, assembly GCA_964445475.1. Classification (GTDB taxonomy): domain Bacteria; phylum Planctomycetota; class MHYJ01; order CAYUME01; family CAYUME01; genus CAYUME01. The sequence continues at coordinate 470 of CAYUME010000648.1, read as the reverse complement.
GAAGACCGCCTTGTTCTCGTACTTGCCGATCACCACGGCGAAGCCGGCGGTGCTCCCGTAGTGGGCGTTGGAGCCCTTGAAGAAGACGTCGCGGTCGGCCTGCTTCGCCAGGTCGTACTCGCGCAGCAGCCCGGCGTTCCCGTCGCGCCCGTTCATCCGGTTGTTCAGGTCGTTTCCGACGGCGCAGACGCCCGTCGGGAAGTCGATCCCCGGCAGGTCGACGGTGCCGAGCAGCTTGAGACCGGTGAGGAGGCCGACGCTGGGCAGCGACCAGGCGTGCTCGTCCTGCCACTCGTGCACGAAGCCGGTCGCCTTGCCGTTGATCCCCATCGCGAGGACGGCGACCTGGCCGACGCGCTTCTCGAGGTCGTGCATCGTCACCAGGGCGAACTCGCTCTTGTTCGTGAGCGAGATGGACGTGAGGAGCTTGGCGGGCTTGCAGACGAAGGTCGGCTCCAGGCCGCGGGCGG
>CAYUME010000647.1:0-3551 GCA_964445475.1 uncultured Planctomycetia bacterium | reverse complement strand
GCTTCAACGGCCGCGAACTGCCGGGGAGGACGAGCTTCTCACTGGGCACCACGACCGTGCGTTTGCCGCCAGCGGCATTGTAGTGCGCGACCTCCGCTGCGGACGCGCCGGCTGGCGTCTCCAACCTCAGATAACCCGAGCCATCCGGCAGCCACGTCGCTGTGAAGGAGCGTATGGCAAACTCGTTCCTTTCGTAGATCGCCTTGAGCCGCGGCTCGATTGTGGCCAGCAAGCGGGCACTTTCTTTCGCCGGGGCGACGGCCGCCGGTAACGACCGGGGGAATGAGGCCGCCGCCAGGAACGCCAGCGCCCACCGGAGGGCGGCCGCGCGATCGCGACGCCATCCCGGGCCGGGGGAACAGCTGGAGCGGCCCGGCGACGCGGTGCCGCTGGATCCCGTTCGTGTCGTCATGTTGCGCTCCGGAAGCATGGGCCTGGGAGGTTCAAACCCCTTTCCCGACCTGGATAATACCCTTCCGAGGGAGGCCTGGGAGGCGGAATCCTGGGGCGATCCAATAGGGTAGTCTATTTTCCGCGCGGTTCAAAGCCGCTGCGGGGGAGGGGGGATTATGGTCGCAAGGTCTGATAACGGCCGTTATGAGGACTATCCGCCCCCGAAAACCCGCCCCTCCCCCTTGCCAGTCCCTTCCATCCCGCCTATACTTTCTCCCGGGTCCCGCGCCCGGGGGCTGAAAACGGGCGCTTGAAGTTCCTCCTCGCGCGCAACGACGAACCATGGCCCAGCTCAAGGTGGCGACGGCCGCGCTGGTCGTCCTCGGCGCGCTCCCCGTCCTCGCCGCCCCTTCCGTCCCGAAGCGCGACACCCGCTTCGACAAGGCGATCCCCCGCCCCGTCCTCGAGAGCTACCTCTCCCGCGCCATCACCATGATGGACCTCTGCACGGGGCGGGGGGACGTGGACGACAACATCCGGATGCTCACGTCCACGGGCGTCAAGTTCGCCGGCCGCACCCTCTACCTCTGGGGGCGCGAGAGGCTCCTCCCCGAGCTTCTCAAGAAGGCGCGGGCCATCGAGGCGAAGGTCCACGCCTCGGACCCCGAGATGATCCTCCAGGCCGGCATCTTCGAGATCGTCACCACCCAGGTCAACGACCTCCCCGTCCCCGAGGCCGTCTTCCGCGACCTCGGCCTCCCCGTCGAGCAGCGGAACTTCAAGTACGAGGCGATGCTCTACGAGGACGGGACGTTCAAGGACCACTGGTTCAAGGGCGGCTCCGTGCCGGACATCCGCCGGTCGGAGACGCGCCTCTGGTTCCACCACCTGGCGATGGCCTACATCGACGCTGGCATGGAGGCGATCCACTGGGGCCAGGTCGCCCTCATCGGCGCGAAGGACGCGGGGTGGAAGGGCTGGTGGGAGACGCTCTCCCGGGCGCGGGCCTACGCTGCGAAGAAGGCGCGGCGGCACCTCCTGATCTGCGACGCCCACACGCCCGACGGCGGGCCGCGGCTGGAGGACAGGCGGCTCCTCTTCGACTTCCACTCCTTCCCGCTCCGCATCAAGGAGGTGGCCGGGCAGCCGCTGAAGGGCGTTCTCGAAAAGGGCTACCACGACAGCCTCTTCGGGCGGAGCAGGGGGGGCGTGACGCCGAGCGGGTGGGCGTGCGAGAGCCTGCCGTACCTCGTCGAGTTCGACAACTGGGGCTCGAGCGGGAAGGGCGGCCAGCCGGGCGTGCCCTGGCACACGTGGGGCTACGACGAGATCGACTGGTTCGCGCGGCAGCCGGAGGCGGAGCGGAACGCGTGGCTCGCCTACGCGTGGACGTTCGTCCGCGAGACGGACCCGAACGGCTTCCTGCAGATGCCGGGCAGCCGCATCCTCCACGATCCCGTGGACGGGAAGGACTGGTACCACGCCAACGGGACGGCGACCTTCCCGAAGGGATTCAACCAGGAGGAGACGATCCGGGCGATCTGGGCGAAGGACCGGTGACGGCGGGATGTCCGCGAACAGGCCCGCACGGACACGAAAGCGCCTCATCCGCTAGACTGGACATACGTATAATAAATTGAATATTCCGCGCCGCGGGATATCCTGGGGTCCGGCCCCGCTCTCCGGAGGAATCCCCATGCGCCATCCCGCCGCCGTCTTCGCCGTCCTCGCCGCCGCGTCGTCCCCCGCCCCCGCCGCCGATCCCCCGACGAACCGCATCCACTCCGTCACCGACATCGCGCACGACTTCTCCTTCTATTTCGACGGCCGCTTCGCGAAGAACTACCTCTCCGAGGGCGACGTCGACGCCCGCAACTGGGCCACGCTCCACACGGCCGACCTGGCGGACGCCAACCTCCTCGTCCTCCAGGCCGGCGCCTCGCCGTGCCCCTACCTGCCCGAGGACATCGCCGCCGTCCGGGCCTTCCTCGAGGCCGGCGGGGGCGTCGTGGTCCTCGGCGACCACGACCGGTTCCGGGACGAGACCGGATACCGTCTCGACGGCCTCGCGAAGGCCTTCGGCGCCACGTACACGCCCGACGCGGCGAAAGAGCCCCTGAAGGCCGAGCCGGCGCTGAAGGCCGAATCGGTGAAGACATCCGGCGGCCGGACGATCGCGCTGGCGGAGCCGTCGGCGTGGACGGTGCTCGTCCGGGACGCCGCGGAGCGCGTCCTGGCGGCCCGCCGGCCGGTGGGGAAGGGGCATCTGCTCGTCGCCTCGCGCGCCCTCGCCGGCCACCGGCCCGACGCGTCGGACCCCATCAACGACGCCTGGTGGAAACCGCTCCTCAAGGATCTCGCCGCCGGCAAGCCCGTCGTCCCCGGCCGCCGCCCGAAGGGGATGCAGCCGGAGATCCAGAGCGAGCGGGAGGGGCTGACCCTCCGGCACACGGTCTACCTGACGTCCTATGCCGATGCGATCGTCGACGTCTACACCCGCGTCCGCCCCGAGATGGAGAAGCTGCTGGGCGTCCCGCCGTCGGAGGGCATGCTGGCCAGCCTGCTCCTCCTGCCGACGGGCGGCGGCGGCTTCTCCTCCGGCCGCACCATCGGGCTCGGCGTCTTCTGGGGCGGCTTCCCGGAGAAGCAGTACGGCATGGTCGAGCTCCTCGGCCACGAGGCGACCCACTCCTGGGTCCTCCCGTTCGGCGAGCCGATGTGGAACGAGGGGATCGCGACCTACGTCGGGATCCGGCTGGGGCAGGCGCTGGGATACGCGACGGAGGCGGACGCGACGCTGAAGGGGTGGATCGACGGGGCGCGGCGGCACGACCCCGGCCTGAACACGCTCGACCTTGCCGACCCGAAGGGGATCCCGCACGGCATCGCCATGGCCAAGCCGATGTGGATCTTCGAGGAGCTGCGGAAGGAGACGCCGGACGTCCTCGCGCGCTACTTCCGGGCGAAGCGCCGGCTCGTGGACGCGAAGACGACGAAGCGGTACACGGCGGACGACTCGGTGGGGGTGCTGAGCACGGCGGTCGGGCGGGACCTCTTCCCGTGGTTCCGGTCGCTGGGCGTGAAGGTCGACCGGTCCCGCACGGCGGTCCCGGTGCCGTAGCGGCGGCCGGCACCCCGACCCGACGCGCGGTCTCTAC
>CAYUME010000646.1:0-3555 GCA_964445475.1 uncultured Planctomycetia bacterium | reverse complement strand
GGGCGGGGTGCGCCGCCCCGAACTCGTGGGTCACCTTGTGGCCCGGTGGGGGGGTGGGGGAGGGGGGGGGCCACGCCGTGATGCCGGCGGGCGCGCACGCCCACGGGGCACATGCCCACGGATCCCCCGCCCGCCACGCGCACGGGGGCCCCGTCCGTCACGCGCCGTGCGGCGCGCCGCACGCTCACGGCGTCCCGGCGGGCGAGATCCTCGCCCGGATTCGGAAGGGGGCGCTGTCCGCGCGCGTGCGGGCGCAGGCCGGCGCGGTCTTCGAGCGGCTGGCCCGCGCGGAGGCGGTGGCGCACGGGAAGGCCGTCGCGAAGGTCCACTTCCACGAGGTCCGGGCGGTCGACTCGATGGTGGATGTCGTGGGCGCGGCGGCGGCGCTGGAGGCGCTGGCGATCGACGCCGTCCACTGCTCGCCGCTCCCGGTGTCGCGGGGCCACATCCACGGGGCGCACGGGACGATCCCGGTTCCCGGCCCCGCGGCGCTGGCGCTGATGAAAGGCCTTCCGGTGGTCCCTGCGGACGTCGCGGGCGAGCTGGTGACGCCGACGGGGGCGGCGCTCGTGGCGGAGCTGGCGTCGTCGTTCGGGGACTGCCCGGCGATGACGATCCGGGCCGTCGGCAGCGGGGCCGGGGCACGGGAGATTCCGGGCCGCCCCAACATCCTCCGGGCCCTCGTCGGCGAGGGGGCCGCGTCGGACGAGGCCGACGTCGTCTGGGTGCTCGAGACGAACCTGGACACCCTTTCCGGGGAGGTGGTCGGTCACGTGCTGGAGCGCCTGTTCCGGGCCGGGGCGGTGGACGCCTGGACGGCGCCGATCCAGATGAAGAAGTCGCGGCCCGGCGTGCTGGTCTCCGCGATCTGCCCCCCCGGCGCGCTGGGCGCGGTGGAAGGCGTCCTGTTCCGGGAAACGACGACCTTCGGGGTGAGGCGGCACCGCGTGGAGCGGACGAAGCTGGAGCGGCGCTGGGTCGCGGTGCGGACGCGCTATGGCGCCATCCGGGTCAAGGTGGGGAGCCGGGGCGGCTCGGTCGTCACCGCCTCGCCGGAGTACGAGGACTGCCGGGCCGCCGCCGAGCGGCGCGGCGTGCCCCTTCGCGAGGTGATGCGGGCGGCGCAGGCGGGTTTCCGTGAAAATAATTGACAAGAGGGGGTCGCGCAGTACAATACGCGGACGTGGTGAACCGATTAAGGGCCTCTGCATGAGCCGAATCTCCCTTCTCCTGGCATTCCTGGCGTGCGCCCTCTTCGTGGCGCTTCCCGTCGTGCCGGTTCAGGCGGACCTGATCCTGCCCTCCGAGGACGCCCCGAAGGCGGCTTCGGAGACACCGGGCGAGGAGGCCGTCCCGTCGTCACGCGTGGGGGCTTTCCTCAGCGGCGAGGAGTGGTGGGAGATCCCCCTCGGGGCCGCCGCGCTGTTCGCGGGCGGGTGGATGATCTACCATTTTACGGTTCAGAACAACTGACCGGAGGGGTCGCGAGCCCTCCCCCGGCGTACCAGGGTCTTCCATTCAGGTGAGCGCCCATGACCCGACTTCTCGTCATCCTGCTCATCGCCTCGTTCGCGTTGTTCGCCGGCAGCCCGGCGGCCGCCGACATGATCCTCGGGCCCGAGGCCCCCGCGGCGGACGCCGTGCCGTCGGGAGACGCGCCTTCCGTCCCGGTCGAGCGCGTCGGCTCCATCGAGATGATCGGCGTGATTGCGCTGATCGTCTTCGGCGCGTCGGTCTACATCTTCGGCGCGACGGCTCATCCCCATCCCGGCTGGTAAAGGAGGCATCGCATGCGTCGCTACGTGGCAGGGCACATGTTGGCGTGGGTGGCGGTCGCGGTCCTGACGCTCGTGGCGCCCTGCTTCAGCCAGGCGGATCTCATTCTCCCCGGTCCCGCGGCTGCGGACGAGGCCTCCGTGCCGGGAGACGCCCCCGGGCGCGTCGGCTACGCCATCACGGCCGACGAGTTCATCGGCGGGCTGATCCTGACGGCCATCACCCTGGGCGGCGGCATCTACCTCTGCATCCTGGCGGGGAAGAACGAACTGTAGCGAACGGACTGGCCTTGCAGTCCCCTCGTCCTGTCGAATTGCGAGCCACGGCGGTTTCACCGCCGTGGCTTGTTTTTTTGTGAGCGGCGGAACGAATCCCATGAGCGAGACGAGAAACGCAGGGGCCCGTCGCGCCCTGTCGGTCGCGGGGGTCTTCCTGCCCGTGATGCTGGCCTGTGCGGGCTGCAGCGCCGTGGGGACGGTTCGCGAGGACTGCCCGGCGGACGAGGGGTATCGGGTCCTGCGGCGGGTCTCGCTCCAGCGAGGCGCGCGACTCGACAGCTGTGGTCCCTCCGCGCTGGCGGCGGTGCTCAACTACTGGGACGATCCCGTGACCATTTTCCAGCTCGAGGCGGCCGTGCTCCGGTTCGACGCCGAGGGGATGGATACGCGGGATTTCATGACGGTGGCAAACCGGCGGGGATTCGTGGGCCGGTTCGTGCGCGGCAGCATCGGCCGCATCAAGGAAGCGGTGGATGCCGGGACGCCCCCGATTCTCGCCCTGCCGGGGAATCCGGGTCACGCGTTGGTGGCGGTGGGATACAACGACCGGACACAGGAGCTCGTCTTCGCGGAGACGGCCGGCTATCGGGTCCTGCCCTATGCCGCCCTGGCTCCGGAGGGGGGGGCGGCGGGGTATTACTTCTTTCTCGTGACGCCCGGCAGCGCGACGGAGCTGTTCGACCTGGGCGAGGGCTCGCGTCGGCGCGGGGACTACGGGGAGGCGGAGGCCTACTTTCGGATGGCGGCGGAGCGCGAGCCCGGCTACGCTCCCGCCCGCGCGGGCCTCGGCGACCTCCTCCGGTTCCGGGGGCTGCCGGAGGAATCGGAGGCCGCCTATCGCGAGGCCCTGAGGCTCGATCCCTCCCTCGTGCGGGCCCTGAACAACCTGGCGGATCTCCTCGTTTCCCGCGGCGCGGAGGCTGCTGTCGAGGCGGAGTCGCTTGCCGACCGTGCGGTGACGCTGGCGGAGGCGGAGTGGGGGAGGCTTCAGCGGGACCACGCGGCGGCCGGGATCCCCGCCGTCCAAGCCGACCTCCAGCGCCGGATGCTCGGGGCGATGCAGGAGCATCTCTCCGCGCTCGGGACGCTCGGTCAGGCGCGGATGGCTCGGGGGGACGCCGCCGGCGCGCTGGACGCCTGGAGGACGGCGCTCCGGCTGGCGCCGGAGGAGATGCGGGAGTTCCGGGCCCGGCGGCACGTCGAGGTGGCCGGGGCGCTCGGACCCGGTCAGCGGGCGGAAGCGCTGCAGCACCTGGAGCGGGCGTCGTCGCTCACCGCGGACGCGTCGCTCCGTCGGCGCATCGAGACGGTGCGCCGGTCGCTCTCCGCGCCGGGCACGGGGGCAACGCCGCCCGGGGGGGATGGCGGGGCGGGGCGCCCCTGAGCGGGGAGCCGCGCGGAAGGGGCGCCCGGAGACAGAAACGCCACGGGGGCGACCCGTGGCGTCGTTCGATCGTTCTGGATCCCGCTCGTTCTTTACTTCTTGGCCGGCGCCGCCTTG
>CAYUME010000645.1:0-3569 GCA_964445475.1 uncultured Planctomycetia bacterium | reverse complement strand
GACCGGTGCATCGCCTTGCACATGATCATCGTCAGGATGATCCCGGACGCGCCCACCAGCGAGCCGACGATGATGAGGACGTTGCTTCGCAGCACGAACCCCGTGGTGGCGACCGCCATGCCCGAGTAGGAGTTCATCAGGGAGATCACGACCGGCATGTCCGCGCCGCCGATCGGGATGACGACGAGCCACCCCAGGACCAGGGAGACCGCCACGAGCGCCAGGAAGAGGGGCAGGCTGCCGGGTCGCGCGGTGAGGTAGGCGCCGAGCCCGACAGCGCCCAGCACGAGCACCAGGTTGAGCACGTGCTGCCCCTTGAACAGGAGGGGCTTCCCGGAGATCAGCTCCTGGAGCTTGGCGAAGGCCGCCATCGACCCCGTGAAGCAGACGCCGCCGATCAGGACGGACAGGTGGATCGGGATCGACTTGTCCACGTCCAGCCCGTACTCCCGGTGATACAGGTATTCCAGAGTCGCCACGAGCAGCGAGGCTGCGCCGCCAAAGCCGTTGAAGAGCCCGACCATCTGGGGCATGGCCGTCATCTTGACCCGGTAGGCCGCGATCAGCCCTCCCGTCGTGCCGACGGCGATGCCGCCCACGATGATCACGAGGTTGTTGAGGAGCAGATCCGCGGGAACGGAGAGGGCGAGGATCAGGGGCGGCAGGACGGCCAGGGCCATCCCCGCCATGGAGGAAAGGTTGCCCCGGCGGGCCGTCTTCGGCGAGCCGAGCAGCTTGATGCCCAGCACGAAGAGGGCCGCCGCGACCAGGTAGGCGCTCTGCTCGAACAGTCTCATTTCTGTTTCTTGAACATCTGGAGCATGCGATCGGTCACCGCGTAGCCGCCCACCACGTTCATCGTGGCCAGCGCCACGCCCAGGAAGGCCAGGATCCCCTTGACGTCCCACGACGCGTACGTTGCGGCCAGGATCGCCCCCACGAGGGTGATGCCCGAGATCGCGTTCGAGCCCGACATCAGCGGCGTGTGGAGGAGCGGCGGGACTTTCGAGATCAGGAAGACCCCGACGACCACAGCCAGGAGAAAGACATAGAAGAGCAGGAACCAGTAGTCGGTCGGGCTGAATCCCGTCATCCGAGGGCCTCCTTGACACGGGCGTTCACGACCGCGCCGTCCCGGGTGATGACGCACCCCTTCGGGATCTCTTCGTCCAGGCGGATCTCCCAGGCTCCGTCCTTCGTCAGGTGGAGGAGGAGCTTCTCGATGTTCCGCGAGAAGACGAGGCTGGCGTGGCCGGCCACCCGGCTCGGCGCGCTCCGGGGGCCGAGGATCGTCACCCCGTTCACCACGGCATCCTCCCCCGGGACCGTCCCCTCGACGTTGCCCCCCCGCTCGGCCGCCAGGTCGACGATCAACGAGCCGGGTCGCATGGACTTCACGTGGTCCGCGGTCACCAGGACCGGCGCCTTCCGGCCGGGGATCAGGGCCGTCGTGATCACGACGTCCGCCTTCGCGATCGCCCCGGCGATCAGCTCCGCCTGCTTCCGCTTGAACTCCTCGCTCTGCTCCGCGGCGTACCCGCCCTGGCCGGCCTTGACCTCGACGCCGGTCACCTGCAGGAACCGGCCGCCCAGCGACTCGACCTGCTCCTTCGTCTCCGGCCGGACGTCCGTCGCCTCGACCACGGCGCCGAGCCGCTTCGCCGTCCCGATCGCCTGGAGCCCCGCCACGCCCGCGCCCATGACAAGGACTTTCGCCGGCGTGATGGTCCCGGCGGCCGTCATGAGCATCGGGAATATCTTCGGCAGCCGGGCCGCCGCGGCCACGACGGCCCAGTATCCCGCAAGGTTCGCCTGGGAGGACAGGACGTCCATGCTCTGCGCGAGCGTCGTGCGGGGGATCAGATCGAGCGCGATCGCCATGACCTTCCGCGCGGCGATCGCCTTCACGAGCGGCCCCTGGGAGAGGGGGTAGAGCAGGCTGACGAGCGCCGTGCCCTCCCGGAGGGCGGGCACCTCGTCCGCGGTGGGGGGGGTGACCCGGACGATCGCGTCGGCCTGGGTCACAACATCCGCGCCGGACGGGACGACCGCGGCCCCGGCCGCCTGGTAGTCCGCGTCGGCATAGAAGGAGGCCTCACCGGCTCCGGACTGGATGACCGTGTCGATCTTTTTCGCCGCGAGCTTCTTCACGGTCTCGGGCACGAGGGCCACGCGCCGCTCTTCGCCCGCCGATTCCCGCACGACGCCGATTCGCATGAGCGCCCTTCCCGGAATTGCGCGTTCCCGACGGACCGAGAAGCCCGACCACCCATTTGAGATTGCCTTAGTCTCTTATACCATGAAACATCCGCATTTCAACCGTTTTAGACCCGAGAAGCAGGCAGGAGGTTACAGTGCGGACAGCCAGGAAGGGGAGTCTTCCCCCGCACCTAGGGCCTGACGAGGACCGGATTCGACCAGATCGCGAGCGCCAGGCGGTCGAGGACACCGGCCGGCTCCACGCGCAGGGAAAGGGAGGTCGCCCCGGAGACGTTCACGGACACATCCAAAGCCCCCGCGCCCGAGGATCGCGCAGGACTGCGGTAGGCCTCCTTCCCGTCCACGAGGACCACGAAGCGCAACTGGGCCGCGGCAGGGGCCCCGTCGGAGGTCCCGACCTGCCCGTAGAAGACGCGGTACGCGCCCCTCAGGTCGTACGTCAGGGTCGTCCCCGCCGCCACGGCGAGTCCCCGCTCAAGCGGTTTTCCGTCGATCCAGATCGACATGCCGCCCGGCAGGGCATCCACGCAGAGGGCGTCCGCCAGGGTCAGGCCAGGGGGAAGCTCCGCCTTGGCCAGCCGGGTCTCCGCAAGAGGCTGGAACCGCGCCCCACCGCAGCGGATCTCGCGCACCTCCCAGGCCCATACCTTCAGCAGGCCGGCGGAGAGATCCTTCACGACGATAAAGTCCTTTTCGGCCGTGAACCCGGAGGCCATCAGGACCGAGTTCTCCGTCATGTGGACTTCATAGGGGGCGGGGATGAGCGAGGGATCATGATAGACAATGGCGACGGCATCCCAGTATCCGATGTCCTTGAGTCCGAAAAGGACGGAGCTGACGCGGATCCGCCCGTCGCGGATGTACCGGATCTCCCCCTCGAAGAAATCGCCGTTCTTCATCAGGACGCCCCGGCGGCCGGGGGGAAGCTTCACGGCCATCGAGGCCGGGAATTGATGGGGGATGATATAGGCGACATGGGAGGTCGAGACCGTCAGGTCGCGCTCGCGGTCGCGGTGGAAGCGCACCACGGAATCGTCCGCCCGCTCGATCTGGGCCTTGACGAGGGAACCGCTCCGGAGGACCAGGCCCTGGATGGCGTGAATCCGGGAGGGCACGGCGCTGCTCATCGGGATCCGCACGCCCGACGAGGCGGGGATGAGGAACTCGGACGGGACGATCTCGCGGGGGCGCGTGGGGCTGCTCCAGAAGAGCTGGGCGTGGGACCCGCCGCCCCCCTGGAAATACTCGATGCGAAGGTCGTAGGCCTGGCCGGCCTTGAGCGCAAAGGCTGGACACGTGTCGATCTGCCTGGCGGCCAGACAGTCCTGGCGATTCCATCCGGGCAGTCG
>CAYUME010000644.1:0-3580 GCA_964445475.1 uncultured Planctomycetia bacterium | reverse complement strand
CACGGACCAGATGCAGGCGGAGGAGAAATCGAAACAGGACGCCGCCCTGTCGGCCTTCGCGAAAACCGCCCTCGACATGGTCTCCGCCCTCCTCGATGGCGTGGTGCTGGTGGACCTCGGCGGCCAGGTCCTGGCATCGAACCCGGCCCTGACCCGCCTGACCGGAGACGAGCCGAGCGACCTGATCGGACGGATGGCCGCCGCCTGGCTGGGCGAGATCACCCGCCCCCCCGGGCAGACGGCGGTCCTGGACGCCCTGGCGTCCCTCCTGCGCGGTCAGATGCCGCCGCCGCTGACCGCCGACCTGTCGGCTCGCGACGGCCGGACGATCCCGGTCGTCATTTCCCCCTCCCTGGTCAGCGACCCGGCCGGCCGGCCGACGACCGCGCTGATCTCGATCAAGGACATCAGCAGCCTCAGGCGGGCGGAGGAGGAGGTCGTCCAACTGGCCCGCTTCCCGGAAGAGAACCCCAACCCCGTCCTGCGGATCGACCCGGACGGCACCATCCGGTACGCCAACCCCTCGAGCGCCCTCCTGCTGGGGGCCTGGAAGACCCGGGTCGGCGGTCCCATCCCCGACGACCTTCGCCGGCATGTCCAGGACGCCTATGCCCGCAACGCGAGCTTCATCTTCGAAGGCACCTACGGCGACCGCTTCTACCTGATCAACATCGTCTCCTACCGCGACACCGGGTACTTGAACCTCTACGGCCGGGACCTCACCGGCCGTCGGGTGGCGGAGGAGTCGCTCCAGCAAAGCGAGCGGCGCCTCACCGAGGCCCAGCGCATCGCCCGCCTGGGCAGCTGGGAGCTGGACCTCCGGACCGAGGCGCTGGCCTGGTCCGACGAGGTCTTCCGCATCTTCGGGCGGGAGCCGCAGGCCTCCGGGCCGACCTACGACGCCTTCCTGGAGAGCGTCCACCCCGAGGACCGGGATCGCGTCCTGAAGACGATCCGGGAGAAGGCGCCCTTCGACATCGACCACCGGATCCTCCTCCCCTCCGGAGAGACGCGTACCGTCCACGCGCGGGGCGAGATCGTCCTCGACGGGCAGGGGAAAGCCGTCCGGATGATCGGGACGGTGCAGGACATCTCGGAGCGCCGGCGGGAGGAGCAGATCGCGCTCACCCGGGACGCCCTGAGCCAGTTCGCCTATTCGCATTCCCTGGACGAGATCCACCGGGAAACGCTCGACCGGCTGGAGGCGCTGACCGGCAGCTCGATCGGCTTCTATCACTACGTGGAGGCGGATCAAGGCACCTTGACCCTGCAGACCTGGTCCACGAGGACGCTCCGGGAATTCTGCACGGCCACGGGAAAAGGCGCGCACTACGCCGTCGACCAGGCCGGCGTGTGGGCGGACGCCGTCCGCGAAAGGCACCCGGTCATTCACAACGACTACGCCGCCCTCCCTCACCGCAAGGGGATGCCGGAAGGCCACGCCCGGGTCGTGCGCGAGCTCGTGGTCCCCGTCATCCGGGAGGGGAGGGTCGTGTCCGTCCTCGGCGTGGGCAACAAGGGGACGGACTACGACGCGCATGACGTCAAGACCATCTCCCTGCTGGCGGACCTCGCCTGGGACATCGCCGAGCGCAAACGGGCGGAAGATGCCCTGCGGCGGGCGAACGCCTACAACCGGAGCCTGATCGAGACCTCCCTCGACCCGCTGGTGACGATCGGGCTGGACGGGAGGATCGTCGACGTCAACCAGGCGACCGAGGCGGCAACGGGGGCCCCGCGGTCGGAGCTGGTCGGCCGCGACTTCTCGGCGTGCTTCACGGACCCGGAGAAGGCCCGGGAGGTGCACCGCGCGGTGCTCGGAAAGGAGATCGTGCGGGACGTCCAGCTGGAGCTCAAGCACCGGGACGGGCGCGCGATGCCGGTGCTCTACAACGCCGCCATCTACCGCGACGAGGCGGGCAAAATGGCCGGGGTATTCGCCGCGGCACGCGATATCTCCGGTCTGCAGCAGGCCGAGGAGGCCCTGCGACAGAGCCGGGAACAGCTCTGGCAGGCGCAGAAGCTGGAGGCCCTCAGCCACCTCGCGGCGGGAACCGCCCACGACTTCAACAACATCCTTTCCGTCGTCTCCATCAACGACGACCTGATCGCGGACTCCCTGCCGATCGACAGCCCCGCCGCCCCGCACGTCGAAGAGATCCGGCAGGCGGTGCAGCGCGCGACCCTTCTCGTCCGGCAGCTCATGACGTTCGGACGCCGGCAGCCCTTCCAGCCGGTGGAGATGGACCTCCGCGCAGCCATCCTGAAGGCGCAGCCGTTCCTGCAGAGACTGCTCGGGGACGCGATCGGGCTCCGGCTCGCCCTCGACCCCGCGACCCCGCGGGTGCAGGCCGACCCCACGCAGATCGAGCAGGTTCTCATGAACCTGGCGATCAACGCGCGCGACGCCATGCCCCGCGGGGGCGCGCTCACCGTGGCCACGACCGACGAGGAGCTGGGGGAGACGATTGGGGGTGTGCCCACCCCGACCCGCCCCGGACGCTACGTCGAGCTCGCCATAAGCGACACGGGGCAAGGGATGGCCCCCGAGACCGTCGGCCACCTCTTCGAGCCGTTCTTTACGACAAAGCCGGGGACGGGCACGGGGCTGGGTCTGGCCACGGTGTACGGCATCGTGAAACAGCACCAGGGATACATCTCCGTCCGCAGCGAACCGGGTCGGGGCACGACCTTCACGATCTACCTGCCCCGCGCGGAGGGGAGGGCGGCAACGAACGCCCCGGAGCCGCCCGATACCGGAGCGTCGCTCCCCTCACCGGCGACGGGCGGGAACCCCGGCAGCCGGCCCCGCCAGCCCGTGGTCGCCGCACCGGCCGTCCCGGCACCCGTCGCGTCCGCGAGGTCGCTGACCCTCCTGTGGGTGGAGGACGACGCGACCGTCCGGACCCTCCTGCGGGAGGTCTTCGCCTCCGTGGCGGAGCGGGTCGTGGAGGCCGCCGACGGGCAGGAGGCCCTGGACCTCTGGGACGCCGCAAGACCCGACCTGGTCGTCACCGACCTCCGGATGCCCCGGATGAACGGGCTGGAATTCGTCCGCCGGATCCAGGCCCGCGCGCCCCGGACGCCGGTCCTCATGCTGACGGGCGTTGATGACGCGGCGACCGCCGTCGAGGCCATGAAGCTCGGCGTCGTCGACTACCTCGTCAAGCCGGTCGACCGGCAGCTCCTGCTGGACCGCGTGCGCGGGGTCGTCGAGACGCGGGTCCTGCCCCGCCGGGCCCTCTTCTCCGCCGGCTTCGCCTCGGCCGGCCCCGATCACGTGCTGATCACGGCATCGCCCCGCATGGAGCCGGTCCTGGAGACGATCGCGATGGTCCGGGCCAACCGGTGCAGCGTGCTCATCCAGGGGGAGAGCGGGACCGGCAAGGAGGTGGTCGCGCGCGCGATCCACTTCGGCAGCCCCGAACGGGACCTCCCCTTCATCGCCGTGAACTGCGCCGGCATGCCCGAGGGGCTCCTGGAAAGCCAGCTCTTCGGCCACGAGCGCGGCGCGTTCACCGGGGCCGTGAGCGACACCCCCGGCCTCTTCCGCGCCGCGGAGGGGGGCACCCTCTTCCTC
>CAYUME010000643.1:0-3586 GCA_964445475.1 uncultured Planctomycetia bacterium | reverse complement strand
TCGAGCAGGAGCGAGAATCGCGGATCCATGACCGTACCCCTCGAATCCGAAGAAACGAAAATCGACAAAATATCGACTTCGTGCCTTTCGGTGGGTACAGTGGAACATTGGCGCAAGTGTAGCTGAAGCGGCTATCGCGGTTGCAAGGTGGCGTGTCTGTCGACGTGGCTTGCGCTGAGGTGGACGAACCGCCTCTATCTATGAAAAAGCACGAATCATCGAATGGATCTGATTTTCCGGCGGCTACGATGAATTTCCCTTCACCGGTCGTGACACTTTCCTTCGTGTGCACAAGCAGCTGGGCCGATTCACCGATCATGGTGTGCCTGCGGAACTGCCGAAATCGGGGTAGTCGCGCTGGGTTGCCCAGTTCGGTATAGCCACCCACCTCTCAAACTGCTCGTCGTAGCTCAGAATGGCATCAACCTCAAGTTCATCGTCATAAAGAACAAGGGGAATCCCAAGGCGCAATTCGGTGCCTAACTGCGTTTGAAGTTCACGGAGAGACCCTGACGGATTCAGGACAACCCTGCCCGTTGGAGTCCGACTGTTGAAGTCCACCATAATCCTGATAGTCTCGCTCATTGTGGCTTCTTCACCCTCAGAGGGTTATATATCCTCCTAAATATCCCGCTCAGTTCTTCGGCGAGGTCAGTGGGAAGATCGCCGGGTACCCGCACTGTTGCGTGGAACTTACCTCGTCCCGGAGTCCCAAACACTACATAGATGGGTTCTCCTGTTTTTTGCGCCAAATCGCGTAGACGCTTTAAGGTCGTAACACTCACCTTTGTGTTCGCGTATTTACCGGCCGCAATCAACTCCTTCAAGCCAACGCCAGGAGCCGATTGCACAGAGAAACCTGAATATGGAGGAAAAGCCAGAGTTGTTGTGCCTTCGATCAAATTTTCAGGTGCCGCAAGCCCGGCGCGGACTACGAAGATCGTTTCTTCAGCAGGAGCAACCGCAACCCAAGGACGCCCGAGTCTGCCAAGATCTCCACTCAACTCACGACTCAGAACGGCCCCCTCGGATGAGAGCCGACCGCCAGCCGAACCAGGGCGCAGGAAAACGATTGCCGGCGCGAGGTCCGCGCCCACTCCAACCCACTGGGCCACATTCTCCGAGGCTCCTATCGCTCTAGCGCCGGCAGCTGCGCCTTGTGATGTATACGTTTGTACTTCCTCGTCGCCTATCAAACTTCGCCATGCAGCCTGTGAGGTGTCCAACCCATGAAGAAATAGTATACCTCCTCCAATTTTATGAGTGGGTTCGGGAACTGGATCCAAAACCATTGCACCACCTGCAACCGTCTCAACCCCTCCTCCAACAACTTGCAGTAGTCGCCCCGACTTATCCATCGCCCAGTACACATTAGGATAATCGCGCTTGAACTCGTAGTTCCACACCAGGAATTTCAGGTAGTCCTCAGCAAGAGTACGATTCCAAGCTTGGTGGCGTTCCCATTCCCCGATTGTCTCCGGGCCACCGGTCATTAGGCGCGTCGGATCCTGAGGGATGTCTCCCATAGGATCGGATTTGCAGACCGGATTGTTATCGGCGTAACTGAAGTGAGCGCCGGCTCGACGAGATAACTGGGGCTCGGTCTGGATAAAGCGGCCCAGCCTTGGCGAGTAGTGCCTCGCCCGGAAGTATATCAAGCCAGACTCGTCGTCATTTTCCCGTTGGGTGAAACCATATCCAGCAAGGCACGCATGGACTCAATCCCCGCCTGACGTTGACGTCGGCCCCCTTGCGCGTATGTCTACGACGTACGACTATGCCGCGCTCGGCGTGAGGCTCAGCCGGCCTTTGTGCCCACGATCACGCCCCCCGGCGGCGGGAAGGCCAGCCGCGCGACGCCCGTCAGGCCCGCCTCGGCCAGCCACGCCTCGATCTCGCGCCACGTGTAGGTCCTCCCCCCCTCGGTGTTGACCAGCATGTTGATCGCGAAGAGGGCCGAGGGCGGGGGCGAGGTCCGGTCCTCTTCGAGGAGGAACTCCTGCACGACGAGCCGCCCGCCGGGGACGAGCGCGTCCGCGGCCTTTTTCAGGATCGCCCGGCCCTGCGCCGCGTCGTAGGAGTGCAGGATCTGGGAGACGAGCACGAGGTCGTAGCCGCCGCCGATGGCGTCCGTCAGGAAATCCCCCGGCTGGAGGGTCACCTGCCCTTCCGCCCCGTGCTTCGCGACGATCTCCCGGGCGACGTCGAGCGCGGGCGGGCGGTCGAAGACGACAGCCTGCAGGCCGGGGTTCCGCCGCGCGCAGGCGATGGCGTAGGAGGCCGGCCCGCCGCCGAGGTCGAGCATCCGGCGGGCCGTCGAGAGGTCCAGCGCCTTCGCGAGCAGCTGTGCCCGCTCCCAGGCGAAGTCGTACATCGCGCGGACGAAGTCGTGGTACTCGGCGACCGGCCGGTCCGGCTCCCGCCGCGCGGGCTGGCCGGTCCGCACGACGTCCGTCAGGGCGGACCAGGTCTTCCAGAGGTGGGCGTGGTGCCGCAGCCCCGCCGCGCCGCAGGACGGCGAGGAGGCCGCCAGGAGGGCGCCGGCCGAGGGGTCGTTGGCGAACCGGTCCCCGGACTTCGTCACGAGGCGGAGGGCCGCCAAGGCGTTGAGCAGCAGCTCCGTCGCGCGCGGGTCGGTCCGGAGCGCCGCGGCCGCCTCCGCGGCGGTGAGCGGCTTCCCGTCGAGCGCGTCCGCCACCCCCAGCTCGACCGCCGACAGGACGATCCGGGCCGGCCAGGCCGCGCGGACCGTCTCGATGAGCTCGTCGTAGGTCACGGGGCCTCCTTTGCAGGGCCGCCAAGACGCCGGGGCGGACGCCAAGACAGGGGGGTATGCCCACATCCGCATCAATCCATCCTTGGCGTCTTCCCTTGGCGATCTTGGCGACTTGGCGGTTGATCTGTCGTCAGTCCCCCCCGATCGCGACCAGCTCCAGGTCGAAGTCCAGGTCCTTCCCGGCCAGCGGGTGGTTCGCGTCGAAGGTCACGGCCTCCTCGGAAATGGCGTGCACCTTGACGGAGAGCCGGTTGCCGTTTTTCATCGTGACCTGCAGCCCCAGCCCCGTCTTGAGGGGGAGGTGGGCGGGGATCTCGGCCCGCGGCGTGTTGAAAAGCAGATCGTCCCGCCAGGGGCCGTACGCCTTGGCCGCCGGGATCCGCTCCGTCTTGCGCTCGCCGGGCTCCATGCCGAGGACGGCCTCGTCGACGCCCGCGATGACCTTGTTCTGTCCGAGCGTGAACCGGAGCGGCTCGCCCTCCCGGGAGGACTCCACGACGGTGCCGTCGGCCAGCGTGACGGTGTAGTGCAGCTTCACCGCGTCGCCCGGCGCGGCCTTGGGCATGGGATCCGTTCCTGATGGGGGGACGCCGGGACCGGGGCGATCAGCCGCCCGCGCGGAACCGGCACCGGTAGGCCGCCTGCGCGTTCTTCCAGAAGACCTTCTCCAGCGCCTCCGGTCCGCGCGCCGCGGCGTCGTCCAGGATCAGCTGCTGCGTGACCGCCGCCGGGGCGTTGCGCGCGCAGACCGGCCAGTTGCTCCCGTAGATCACGCGGTCCTCCCCGAAGGCCTCCCAGACGGCGTCGAGA
>CAYUME010000642.1:3206-3586 GCA_964445475.1 uncultured Planctomycetia bacterium | reverse complement strand
TGAAGCCGGCGCTGCGGGTCTCGGCGGCGCTCCATGCGCTCTTCGCGGCGACGCTCGTGGCGCTGGGCGTCGTCGAAGGGTCGGACTGGCCCTGGTGGGCGGGCGTCGGCTTCGTCGCGGCGCTCCTTGTCTACGAGCACGCGATCGTGAAGCCCGACGACCTGAAGCGGGTGAACGAGGCGTTCTTCCGCGTGAACGCGGTGGTCAGCGCGGTCGTCATGGGGGCGGGGCTGGCCGGACTCGATGCCTTGCCGACCTTCTGCGTGGCGGATCCGCCGCCGCTGGAAGTGAGCTTTGTCGAGCGCCGGCTATCGTCCCTGCCGCCCGGGACGGATTGGTATCGGGACGTGCCGTTCCCGACCACGGCGGATCGTCAAGCC
>CAYUME010000642.1:1024-3196 GCA_964445475.1 uncultured Planctomycetia bacterium | reverse complement strand
CTCCTTCGACATCCGTTTCAGTCCGGATGGCCGGTGTGTCGCGTATCCCTTTGTCTTAACCGGGACTATCCGGCCGTTCGCCGACGGGTGGATCCTGGATGGCGAGGGGCAGAGACGGTTGCCGGGGGGCTGCGACTTCCAGTTCAGCCCGAACGGCCGACGACACTGGTATACCGTCGAAAAATCGACATTCCGCGTGATCGCGGGGATGCAGAAAGGACGTTTCGGATTCCCCTGGTTTCGGCTCGAATCGTCTTCAGGGACGGACCTGGTCGTCGACCAGCGGCGTGTCAGACGGTATTCATTCTGCAATTGTGCCGTTTTCAGCCCGGACAGTTCGCGCGTCGTCTACGTCGGTCACAAGCGGGTCGATGGGCCGAGGGAGTGTGTGATGGTCGTCGATGGAGAGGAGTACGGTGTTGATGTTCCCTCGACGAGTCACGGCCATTATCCCATACATTTGAGTCCGGACGGCCGGCGTGTGGCCTACTTTACGAGCGATGATGAAAGGATATACCTGGTCCTGGACGGCGTCAGACGGGAAGAGACCTTCTATGAGTCGGACCTTGTCAGTGGATTCGCGTTCAGCCCGGATGGGCGAAATTGCTCCTACGCGTTCATCGATGCGGACCGGCACTATGTCATGGTGAACGGGGCCCGGCAGGGGCCCTATTCGGACGTTGTCCGGGATATCTTCTATAGCCGAGATGGCTGCACCGTGGCCTATCAGGCCACGGTGGATGAGGACCTGTTCGTGGTTCGGAACGGAGTAAAGACAAAGATAGTGAGCGAGCCTCATTGGAAACGGGTCTTCTTCAGCCCGGATGCATCCCGATGGGCCTACGTGGTGTCTGGCTTCGATGATGCGGAGGGCTCGTTTGACCATGTTGCGGTGAACGGGAAGGCTGCGGATCGCCTGCATTTCAGGGATATGGACATCTGGCCGATCGTATTCAGCCCGGATGGCCTGCGAATGGCTTCTATTGTATATGACAGCATGAATATGCAGATTGTGGTGGATGGACGGAAGGGCGAATCGTTCGATTACACGGAGGCCGTGTTGTAGGTGGTTTTCAGCCCGGACAGCCGACATGTGGCCCATGTCGCGTACCGGAAGGGCCAGGGTTACTACGTCATTGTGGACGGCTTCGTCGGAGAGGTTCAGGACTGGGCTGATCCTTGCACCCTCGTCTTCAGTCCCGACAGCCGCAAGCTCGCCTACGGGGCGCGGAAGGGGCGCGAGCTCTGGTGGAAGGTGGTCGACGTGAAGTAGTCGGGTGAAATTCCAAATCCCAAATCGCAAATCACAAGGAAATCCCAACGTCCAAATCCCGAGGCCATCCGGGACGCGTCATGGAGGCGGCTCGGCCAGCTTTCTTTCCAGGGTCGCCGACACCCCCAGCTCGCCCGCCCACTTCCGCAGGTAGGCCTTGTCCACGTTCGGGTTCATCCAGAGCACGTCCGTGACGTCCGCCAGGTCCCGCTCACGGCCCGCGATCAGCTTGTGCAGGATCAGGTCCTCCGGCGCGATCAGCCACGCCTCCCCGCCGTTGATCGCCTTGCGGACGCGCCGCCCGAAGGCCTCCCGCTGGTAGCGCGTCGTGACCAGGAACAGGTCCACCCGGACCTCGCGGCCGTCGAGGATCCGGGCGACGGCGACCTTGTCCATGCCGGCCAGCCGGTCGACGAACCCCTTCTCGTGGATCTCCGGGATCGTGAAGCCGCGGACGCGGAGCGCGTCGCAGAGACCGGGCACGCGCTCCGGGGGGATGGCCAGCGTGAAGTCGAGATCGTACGTCGGCCGCGGGATGCCCCAGAAGCGGACTGCCATGCCCCCCATGACGAGGTAGTCGACGCGGCGCTCCTCGAGGAAGGCCACCATCTCGTCCAGCAGGGCCTGGAGGGGGAATGTGCTCATGGGAGGCGGGCAAAGGTCTCGGCGAGGCGGCGGTTGGCCTCGTCGTGCTGCCGACGGATCAGGGCCCAGCGACGCGCGGCCGTCTCCGGATCGTCCGAGCCCAGCGCCTGCCACGCCCAATCCGCCATCTCGAGAAAGAGGGCGTACCTCTTTTCGGGGCCCATCTCGCGGTACCGGATGATCTCGTCGCGGGATAGCATGGCGATTATTATAGTCCCTCGTCCGCTGCGTGGAAATGCCTATCGGTCAGGGGC
>CAYUME010000642.1:0-1014 GCA_964445475.1 uncultured Planctomycetia bacterium | reverse complement strand
AGATTCCACCCGGGGGGGGGCCGCTATCGTGACATGCCCCCCCTATTGGTCAGGAGCCTTTGACCGCCGCCTCGATCTGGGCCGTCAGCTCAGCGGCCTTCTTGGCGGCCTCCTCGATCGGCAGCCCCTTCCCGATCCCCGGCCGCTTGTGGCCCACCGCCGCCAGCCACGCGTCCCGGCGCACCGCCATCCGCTGCTCCACCAGCTTCCGCAGCGCCTTCCCCTCCGGCGTCTCCAGCTTCGCCTTCCACGGCGCCACCGCCTCCGCCCCGCCGAACCACGCCACCAGCGGCTCCGCCATCACCCGGTGCCCCGCCGCGTTCGGGTGCACCCCGTCCCCCGCGAACGTGAACGCCGGGCTCGTCTTCCGCTCCTCCGCGATCCGTTTCGACATCGGGCCGTGGACGTCGATCACCGACCACCCCGCCGTCTTTCTCTGTTCCAGGAGCCACTCCGAGTACTTCGCCAGCACGCCGTCGTAGAAGTCGTTCCGGCCCTTCACCGGGACCGCGTCGTAGACCGGCGGCGTCAGGTGGATGATCCCGGCCCCCGCCTTGGCCACCGCCTCGCGCAGCCGGAGCGTCCCGTCCCGGAACGCCTTGAACCGCGCCTCGTCGAGCGGCTGGTAGATGCCGTCGTTCATCCCGTAGCAGGCGAGGACCAGGTCCGGCTTGAGGGCCGGGAGGGCGCGGCCGAGCCGCTCGTGGAGGTCGGGCCGCGGGAACTTCCCGCCCGCGTGGCCGTCCTCGCTCAGGCCCGAGACCGTCTCGCTCGGGAGCCCCAGGTTGATGATCTCCGGCTTCGGCCCCGGACGCGTCGCGACCCAGCACTCGAAGTCGACGACGTACCCGCCGCCGTAGGTGATGCTGTCGCCGAGGAGGACGACGCGCTTCGCCTTCGACAGGGCGTCCGGTCCCGACTCGGCGGCGAGGGCGGGGTGGGCCAGGGCGAGGAGCAGGAGGCCGACGGTCCGGAATCGAGCGGTCATGGGAGGCTCCTCCGCGTGGATCATGC
>CAYUME010000641.1:0-3593 GCA_964445475.1 uncultured Planctomycetia bacterium | reverse complement strand
CGAGCTGGAACGGGACGTGACGCTGTTGAGGCAGGACCCCTTCGGGCGCGGCTGGCTCTACCGGGTGGCGGGGACGCCCGCGGCGGACTGCACGGACGCCCGCGGCTATGCCGGGGAGCTCGACCGGACGATCGACCGGATGTCGGCGGCGCCGCCCCCGGGGGCGGGGGCCGTTGGAGGGGCGGACCCGTGCGTTTGAGTTTTGTTCGAGTCCCCGGGGCGTTACACTGGTGCCGATGCCGGCCCCCCGCATGAGCGGCCCGCTCCGGATCCTGTATTGCCACTGCGCCCGCGCGGGCGCGGCGCCCCCGCGCGAGCTGCGCGCGGCCGTCCTCCGGAGGCTCGCCGCCTCCGGCCTCCCCCTCGAGGCCGTCCCCGATCTTTGCGGGCTGTCGGAACGGAAGGACCCGCAGCTCCGGCTCCTCGCGGAGGGAGGGCCGCTTGCCGTCGTCGCCTGCGCCCCCCGCGCCGTCCGCTGGCTCTTCCACGCCGCCGGCGCCCCGCTGCCGGACGCGGGGACGGCGATCCTGAGCCTGCGCGAGCCGGGCGCGATGGCGGCGGTCGATGCGCTGTTGATGCGGGGCGTCTCCTCGGGGGCGGCGCCTGCCGGGTCCGCGCCCGTCGACGGACGGATTGCGGGATGGGAATGCGATCCGCTGCCCGGGGCCTGGTTTCCCTGGTTCCCGGTCCTCGACCTCGCCCGCTGCACCCACTGTCGCCAGTGCCTGAGCTTCTGTCTCTTCGGCGTCTACGAGGCGTCGGGCGGCAAGGTCCGTGTCGCGCGTCCCGAGGCCTGCAAGACGGACTGCCCGGCCTGCGCGCGCGTCTGTCCCGAGGGGGCGATCCTCTTCCCGAAGTTCCCCCACGCGCCCGTGAGCGGCGCGGAGGGGGGGACGGTGGCGGAGGCGGTGGCGAAGGTCGACGTCTCCGCCCTTCTCGGGGGGGATGTCTATGCGCAGCTCCGGGCGCGGAACGCGGGGGCGCGGCCGCGGTTCGCCGTCGGACCCGCCGACCCGCCGGGTCGGTGAGTCCCGGGCTTGATGACGTTCGCGTTTCCCCGGCCCTTTCGTGACGCATGCTCTACCAGCTCGCCCACCGGTTCCTGACCGAGCCCGCCCGACGCCCCCTCTGGAAGTTCCTCTGGAACGCGGGGGTGGGCGGGTTCCTCTCGGTCGAGCGCTTCAGGCGCCGCCTCCGGCGCGGCGTCGTCTTTCCGCCCTTCCTCTTTATCTCCGTCACCAGCCGGTGCAACCTCCGCTGCCAGGGGTGCTGGGTGGACGTCGATGCGGCGCCCGCGGAGCTGGACCTGGAGACCCTCGACCGCATCGTCCGGGACGCGAAGCGGATGGGGAACCGGTTCTTCGGCCTCCTCGGCGGGGAGCCGTTCCTCCATCCGGCGCTCCTGCCGCTGGTGGAGCGCCATCCCGACTGCTATTTCCAGGTCTTCACGAACGGCCACGCCATCACGGTCGCCTACGCGCGCGAGCTGCGGCGGCTCGGGAACGTCTCGCCGCTCGTCAGCATCGAGGGGAACCCGTCGGTGAGCGACGTCCGGCGCGGCGGCGCGGACGTCCACGCCCGGACGTTGCGCGGCCTGGCGCGGTGCGTCGAGGCGGGACTCGTCACCGGCGTGGCCTCCAGCCTCTGCCGGTCCAACGTCGACGACCTCGCCAGCGAGGCCTGGCTGCGCGAGCTGATCCGGCTGGGCGTCCTCTATGTCTGGTACTACACCTACCGCCCGGTCGGGCCGCGCCCGTCGCCGGAGCTGGCGCTCGACGACGGGCAGATGCTGGCCCTCCGCCGGTTCCTCGTGGAGGCGCGGACGCGCGTCCCGATCGCGATCGTCGACGCGTACTGGGACGCCGACGGGAACGCCCTCTGCCCGATGGCGGTCGGGATCAGCCACCACGTCGGGCCGACGGGCGGGGTCGAGCCGTGCCCCGTCATCCAGTTCGCCGCGGAGTTCGTGGACGGGACCGGGGACCTCGGCGAGGTCGTCCCGCGCTCGGCCTTCCTGGAAGACATCCGGCGGACGGCCGCCCTCTCGGGCCGCGGCTGCATCCTGCTCGAGCGCCCCGACCTGGTGCGTGTCGTCGCCGGCCGGCGCGGCGCGCGGGACACCACGCGCCGCGGCACGGCGCTGGCGGAGCTGGATCGGATGGTGCCGCGCGGGAGCCAGGACCTCGGGACGCGCCGGATCCCGGAGGCGAGCGCCCTCTACCGGTTCGCCAAGCGCCACTGGTTCTTCGGTTTCGGGGCGTACGGGTGATCCCCCGCGTGTCCGGCTTGGCCTTGAGGCCCGGGATTTGTTACAGTGGGACGAAGACCCTCTGGGGGCGATCGGATGACGGATGACGCGCGCAGGCTCCCGCTCGAGGCGCTCCGCCGGCGGCCGCCGATGGCGGGCATTCCTCCCACCCGCCTCGAGCGGGACCGTCTCCGGCGGATCGTCCAGGACTACCTGCTCGGCGTGAAGGCCGTCCCGCCGATCCCCCTGGACGAGCTGCGGGCCCACGCCGACGCCGTCGCGCGCCTGGCCGGCATCGACGGCGGCTGCCGCGACTACCTTGCCATCCTGGTCAACAACGAGCTCTGGCGGGAGCCGCTGGCCGCCGTCCCCCTGGACCGCCGCCTCCTGCTGCTGCCCAAGTGCCTTCGCGACGACGCCCGCTGCCGCGCGCGGCTCGACGCCTTCGGCCTGCTCTGCGGGGGCTGCGGCGGCTGCGCGATCGGCGACCTGCAGGACGAGGCCTCGCGCCTCGGCTACGCCGTCCTCGTCGCCGAGGGCTCGCCCGTCGTCATGTCGATCATCAAGTCCGGCCAGGTCGACGCCGTGATCGGCGTGAGCTGCCTCGAGGTCCTCGAGAACGCCTTCCCGTACATGGAGGCGGGGGCCATCCCCGGCATCGCCATCCCGCTGCTCCACGACGGCTGCCGGCAGACCGACGTCGACCTCGACTGGGTCTGGGACGCGATCCACCTGACGCGGGACGACCGGACGCGGCGGCTGGACCTGGACGCGCTGCGCGGGGAGGTGAACGCCTGGTTCCTTCCGGCGGCGCTCGACGCCGCCCTCGGCCCCGCGGCGGGCCCGACCGAGGCGCTCGCGCGGGACTGGCTGGCACGGCAGGGGAAGCGCTGGCGCCCCTTCCTGGCCGTGTGCACGCACCAGGCGATGCTTGACGACCCCGCGGCGCCCGTCCCGGAAGCCGTTCGCCGCGTCGCCTGCGCCGTCGAGTGCTTCCACAAGGCCTCCCTCATCCACGACGACATCGAGGACGGCGACGCGGTCCGCTACGGCGAGAAGACGCTCCACGCGGAGCACGGCGTCCCTGTCGCGCTCAACGTCGGCGATTTCCTGATCGGCGAGGGCTACCGGCAGATCGCCGCGTGCGGCGTCCCGGCGGAGCGGGCGGCGGAGATGCTGCGGGTGGCGACCGACGGGCACCGCCTGCTCTGTCTTGGGCAGGGGGCCGAGCTGGGCTGGGCGCGCCGGCCGGAGCCGCTCGACCCCGCGGCGGTGATCGACATCTTCCGGAAGAAGACCGCGCCCGCCTTCGAGGTGGCGCTCCGGCTTGGCGCGCTCTGCGCCG
>CAYUME010000640.1:0-3602 GCA_964445475.1 uncultured Planctomycetia bacterium | reverse complement strand
CCTCGTCGGCGTCGTCTGCTTCTGGTCGCTCGCCCTGCTCCTGCAACAGACCAGCATCCTCCACGCCAACAACGTCCTGCGCCTCGGCGAGACGGGCCAGACGCTCCCGTACGTGGCGCTGGCCGTCGGGATCGGGGCGGGCAGCTGGCTGGCGGGCCGCCTCTCGGGACGGAAGATCGAGCTGGGGCTCGTCCCGATCGGCGCGGCCGGGATGTTCGGCTGCAGCCTCGCCCTCGCCCTGGTCCGGTGCACCAAGATCGCGCACCTGGGCTGGATCTACATGGGGCTGGGCGCCGGGGGCGGCCTCTTCATCGTTCCCCTCATGGCCATGCTCCAGCACCGGAGCCCCGCGACCGACAAGGGCGGCGTCGTCTCGGCCTCCAACTTCTGGCAGGCCCTCGGGATGACCGCCGCGGCGGCCCTCTTTCTCGTGCTCGTCGAGGGCCTCGGGGCCACCGCCCACGACCTCTTCTTCGTCGCCGCCATCCTGACGCTCGCCGCCTCCGTCTACCTCTTCCGCCTCCTCCCCGAGGCCCTCGTCCGGTTCTTCATGTGGCTCCTCGCCCATGCCTGCTACCGCGTCCGCGTGCGCGGCGAGGAGAACCTGCCGCCCCACGGCCCGGCCCTCCTCGTCTGCAACCACGTCTCCTTCGTCGACGGCCTCCTCGTGCTGGCCTCGACGCACCGGTTCGTCCGATTCATCATGGACAAGGGGTTCGCCGAGGTGCCCGTCGTCCGCTGGATCCTCGGCGCCCTGCGCGTCATCCCGATCTCCCGGACGGCCGGCCCGAAGGTCCTCGTCAACGCCCTCCGCGCCGCCGCACAGGCCCTCCACGAGGGGCACGTCGTCTGCATCTTCGCCGAGGGGGAAGTGACGCGCACCGGACAGATGCTCCCCTTCCGACGCGGGGTCGAACGGATCCTCAAGGACGCGCCCCCCGGCACCCCCGTCATCCCCCTCCACCTCGACCGCGTCTGGGGGAGCATCTTCAGCTTCCGCGGCCGCCGGTTCGTCTGGAAGTGGCCGCGGCGATTCCCCTACCCCGTGACCCTCTCCATCGGCCACCCGCTCCCGCCGGGCGCCTCGGTCTTCGAGATCCGCCAGGCGGTCATGGAGCTGGGCACCGACGCCTTCGTCCACCGCCGCGAGGACCAGGAGCCGCTCCACCGCGCCTTCGCCCGGACGGCCCGTCGGCTGCCCTTCCGCCTGGCCGTCGCCGACGGCTCCGGCGCGCGGCGCAGCTACCTCCAGCTCCTCACCCGCTCCGTCCTCCTCGCCCGCATGCTCCGGGAGGCCTGGGCGGGCCAGGAGAAGGTCGGCCTCCTCCTGCCGCCCGGCGTGGCGGGGGCGACCGCCAACATCGCCGCCCTCCTCGCGGGCCGCGTCCCCGTCAACCTCAACTACACCGCCTCCGCCGAGGCGATCCGCTCCGCCGCCGCCCAGTGCGGGATCCGGACGGTCCTCACGGCGCGCGCCTTCCTCGAGAAGGTCCCCGTCGAGGTCCCCGGCACGCCCGTCTACCTCGAGGACCTCGCCGCCTCGCCGCCCGCCCTGGAGGAGCGCCTGCTCGCCCTCGCCGCCGCCGCCTTTTTCCCGATGCCCCTCCTCGAGCGCTGCGCCGGAAGGCTCCGCCCCGCCGGCCTCGACGACCTCGCTACCGTCATCTTCTCCAGCGGCAGCACCGGCGATCCCAAGGGCGTCCCCCTCACCCACGCCAACATCCTCTCCAACATCGAGGGCATGACCCAGCTCTTCGACCCCCAGACCTCCGACGGCATCCTCGGCGTGCTGCCCTTCTTCCACTCCTTCGGGTTCACGACGACCATCTGGTTCCCCCTCGTCGAGGGCATGCGCGCCGTCTACCACCCCAACCCCCTCGACGCCAAGGCCGTCGGCGCCCTCTGCCGCGAGTTCGGCGCCACCTACCTCCTCGCCACCTCCACCTTCCTTCGCCAGTACACCTGGCGGTGCGACCCCGGCGACTTCGGCAGCCTCCGCCTCGTCGTCGCCGGCGCGGAAAAGCTCACCGACCGCGTTGCCGACGCCTTCCGCGACAAGTTCGGCATCGATCCCTTCGAGGGCTACGGCTGCACCGAGTGCGCCCCCGTCGTCGCCGTCAACGCCCCCGACTTCCGCGCCCGCGGCTTCCGCCAGGTCGCCTCCAAGCGCGGCCGCATCGGCCACCCCATCCCCGGCGTCACCGTCCGGGTCGTCGATCCCGACACCCGCCGCCCCCTCCCGCCGGGGGAGGAGGGCATGCTAATGGTC
This sequence comes from uncultured Planctomycetia bacterium, assembly GCA_964445475.1. Lineage (GTDB taxonomy): Bacteria > Planctomycetota > MHYJ01 > CAYUME01 > CAYUME01 > CAYUME01. The sequence continues at coordinate 1,333 of CAYUME010000640.1, read as the reverse complement.
AAGGGGCCGAACGTGATGGCCGGCTACCTCGGCCGCCCCGATCTCTCCGCGGAGGTCCTCCGCGACGGCTGGTATGTCACCGGCGACATCGCCCGGATGGAGGAGGACGGCTTCGTCCTGCTCACCGACCGCCTCGCCCGCTTCAGCAAGGTCGGCGGCGAGATGGTCCCGCACGTCAAGGTCGAGGAGGCGCTCTTCAAGGCGCTCGGACCGTCCGAGAGCCAGCTGGTGGTGACGGGCGTCCCCGACGAGAAGAAGGGGGAGCGACTCGTGGTGGTCCACACCTTCCCGGAGGAACAGGTCCGCGCGGTCGCGGCCCGGCTCGCCGAGCTGGGCCTCCCCAATCTCTGGCTCCCCCGCCCCGACGCCTTCCACCGCGTGGAGAAGATCCCCGTGCTCGGCACGGGCAAGACCGACCTCCGCGCCGTCCGCGAGCTCGCCCGGACGCTGGAGGGGGGGGTCTCCTGACCCGCCCGCCCCGGAGCAAGCGCCCACCCTCGCCCCGGGGGGCTGTGCTGGGCTTCGGCGGGGCAAGCCCCGTCCAGGGGTGCGAAGCGAGGCGCACGGCAATTGACAAGCGCCCCCCGAAACGCGAGACTGACCGCTCACCGTGAGGCAGGGAAAGGAGCCCGAGATGGGATCGCGTCTCGCCCGCGCCGGCCTGCTGCTCGCCGTCCTTGCGGCCGCACCCGCCGGATCACCCGCCCAGGAAGGAGGCCCCGTGCCGGACCCCGCGCTGCGCAGGGAGCTGGAGTCGACCTGGACCGCCTTCCGCTCGGCCCTCGCCGACTACCGCCTCGACGACCTGGCGAAATACGTGGACATCCCGAAGGACGCGCCCACGCCCAACCGCGCCCAGGCGAAGCAGTTCGCCGACGATCTGCCGGATCTCGCCAAGGCGCGGTTCCTTCGGCTGGCCCTCGATGGCGAACGCGCCGGCTATTACGCCCTCCTGGATCCCGGCAAGGCGGTGACCGTGATCCGGTTCCAGAAGGCGGCCGCGGGGTGGCGGCTGGTCCCCGGCCCGCACACCGTCTCGATCGTCGAGCGGGAGGAGACGCTCGACGACGCGGCCGCCCGGAAGGTCGTGGCGGAGGAGGCGTGCCTGAAGCTGCGCCCCGCGAAAGACGGCGAGGAGCCCGCCCCGGCGCCCTCCGGAACCGCCGCCCCGAAGGGCGAGCCCCCCGACGCGCGCCCCGAGCCGGTGATCCGCAAGGAGCTCGAGGGCGTCTGGCGGAAGATCCGCAGTGCCTTCGCCGCGGGCAAGCCCGAGACCGCTGCGGACGTCCTCCACTGGGTCGACGGCGCGACGCCGCCGACGCCCGCGGAGGCC
>CAYUME010000639.1:0-3609 GCA_964445475.1 uncultured Planctomycetia bacterium | reverse complement strand
CGAGACGTCCCCCGCGAAGGTCGCGACCTGCCGCCCGCCGGCGCTGAGCGCCACGCGTTTCTTCTCGACCTTGTCGTCCGAGCCGCCCGGCGTCTTCTTCGCGTGGAACCGCACCTCGACGTCCACGTCGGCGCCCGTCTTTCGCGGCGCCGCCACGGCGACGTCCAGCTTGTATTTCCCGGTGAAGAGCGTGTGGGTGCCGGCGAGCTGGAGCACGGGCGCGTCGTCCCGGAACCGCACCGGGATGTGCCCGGGGATCTCGGCGAAGCCCTGCGTGACGGACCAGGAGGCCTGCGGGCGGGGCTTGGCGCCGTGGCAGGTGCGGCAGAGCAGGAACCGCCAGACGTCGCCGTCCCGGATCGTCTCGCGCCCGAAGTCCCGGATCGGCACGGAGGCCTCGAGGGTGTAGGCCGCGTCGGTCTCCCGGACGGCGACCTTCCAGTCCCCCTTCCAGCCCATGCCCGTGTAGCCGCGGGTCGGGATCATCTTGATGTCCATCACGGCGGGGTAGGTGTTGATGATGTTCTGGTAGGTCTCGGCGACGGCGGACGGGGGCGTGACCCAGATCTCGACGGAGGGCTCGCCGAAGTTGTAGTCGTCGTTGAGTCGCGCGACCTTGGGCAGCCGCCACTCCCGGTTGCCGCGTGTGCAGCGCATCAGGAAGTAGAGCCGCCCGGCGTCGAACCCGAGGCTCATGACGGTGACGGACTCGTGGAGCTCGTGCTCGAAGGGCGCCATCATCCCCTCGGTGGCGAGCGCGCGGTCCCACTCGCCGGGGGCGGCGACGCCATCGATGACGGGCGGCGTCTCGAAACGGGTCGCCGTGAGCTCGCCGATCGGCAGCCGCTCCGGGCCGTCCGCGGCGACGGCGGGGAGGGGGGCGAGGCCGGCGAGCAGGAGGACCGGGATCCCGCGCGACCGGTTCATGGCGTGTCTCCTCGGGCCTGGGGCGTCGCCGACCGGGCGTCGGCTCGTGCGCGTGTTCCGGGTCCGCGATTCGAAATCGTACGGGTGCTCGTAATCGGACGCGGTCTCCTGCCCGTACTCGGCCGTGCCGCTGTCATCGTCCCGGCCGTCCGTCCTGGTAACGGAGGAACGCGGCCATCTCCTGCTCCTGACCTGCGCGGGCGGGCTTCGAGAAGTAGCCGTGCCCGCCCTTCTCGATCGCGCAACGGACCGGTCGTCCTTCCGGACGACCGTCGCCGCCTCGGGAGCGGCCGGCTCTCCGCCCGCCGCGGCGGCCGCGAGGAACCCGGTCAGCGCGCCCCATCCGGCCCGGCGAAACGGGCGATTCCGATCCATGGCGTCGTCCTCCGCACCTCCTTCACCCGGGCGGGCTGAACCGGGTAGCGCATTCTGTCCGCTTGAACGCGTGCCGTCTACGAGCGGGGGGCTCACCCGTATCCACAACTCGACACAACTGGACAGGGAGCCGCCGAGGGACGCGGATTCACACCGATTCCCGTCTGCCGGATCGGCGCTTATCGGCGTGCATCGACGGTTTCAAGTACGCGGGTGAAGGTCAGGGGGGGCATGAGATGCAGGCAGGCTGTCGAATAAAGCCTCGTGCGGGATCGCGGTCTTGAGGTGCCTTCCGTCACGGCTTCCAGCGATAGAGGAGGTTCTTCGCCCGCCAGTCCTCCTCGACGAGGACGAGGTACTCGCCGTTCGAGCGCTTGAACGCGCGGACGCCGTAGGGAATGTCGACCCATCCGCTCGCGCCGCCCACCTCCGGCCCGGGCCACATCGCGCCGACCCGTGAGCCGTCGGCCGCCTTGAAGACGTGCACCATCGCCGGCTTGCCGCCGGTCGACTTCACCATCGCCGCGAAGAGGTAGTCGCCGGCCGCGTCAAACGCCTTCGGGTGGAGCTGCTCGTCGTCGCGCGGCAGGTCGATCGTCCATTTCGGGCTCCGGTTCTTCTTCGACCAGCCGTCGAAGCGGGCCATGACGCTGCCGATCAGCCCCCAGGCCTTCTCGGGCTTGCCGGGGGCGTATCCGGAGACGAACATCACGTCCTGTTCCGCAAGGTAGCGGACGCGCTGGACGCGGTCGAAGGGCGGTGGCCAGGAGATCTCCTCGAAGGCGGCGGTGTCGTACTGCGGGAGCCCCTTCGCGTCGAAGCCGTTGAGCTTGTAGCGGCGGATCTTCTTGCCGGGCGCCTCGCCCTGCCAGATGTCGCCGTTCGCGTCGACGTCCCACGCCCAGCCGCCGTCCTTCATGGAGACCTCGCCGGCGAAGCGGGCGATTTGGCTGGGGGGATCCTCGAAGGCGAAGACGTCGAACCCGAGGCTGTGCATGCCGATGGTGTAGAGGAGGCGCCGCCCCTGGACCTTCCGGATCATCGCCGTGGCGCAGCGCTCCCGCTTGTTGACGCGCGGGTCGTCGGGGTACCTCACCGCGTCGCGCGTGACCGCCTTGAGCCGCCACTCCTTCCCGGGGCTCTTCCCGTAGTCCATCTCGATGATCTCGTCGGCGCCGTAGATCTCGAGGCCGTCCGCGAAGGCGGCGACGTCGTAGCAGTCGGTAAAGGGGTGGGACTGGACCTCCCAGACCAATGCGCCGGCGGGGGTGAATTTGCGGATCACGGACTCGCCCCGGCTCATCGCGACGTAGAGGTTCCCCTGGGCGTCGGTCCCCGCGCCGCGGAGCGCGAAGAGCTTGAGGGGCTTGGCCTCCCCCGGCGTCCCCGTGCGGAGCCCGCCCTTCTCGCCGAAGGAGGAGACACGCCGCGGCGCGCCGGAGACGTCGTAGCAGTGGACTTGCTGCGCCGCCCCGTCGTCGCAGACCACGAGCAGGCCCTTCTGGGGGTCGATCGCCACCGACACCGGTTTCTCGACGTCCGCGATCGTTCCCGGCATCGCCTCCCCGGCGGCGGAGAGGTGCCGGATCTCGTTCCTGGCGAGGACCCAGAGCGTGCCGGCGCCGTCCACCGCGACGTCCTGCGCGCCGGGGACGGCGAACGCCTTCTCGAGCCCGAGACTGGCCGCCGCGCGGACCTGGACCTCTCCGGTGTCGCGCACGACGACCACCTTGCCGTCCCGCGCCGAGAGGCCGACCGCCTTGCCCGCGACGACCTGGTCGACGTAGCGCGCGGAGTCGAGATCGCCGGGGGTCCACGCGAAGCGGAGCAGCTCGCCCTCGGTGTTGAGGAGGTAGAGACGGTCGCCGTCGGCGGCGACGGCAGTCCCGCCCGTCCCCCACCCCCACGCCTTGTGGCCGCCTTTGCCGTTGTATTGCTGGAGGAGCTTCCGGTTGACGTTGCCGTCCTTGTAGAGCCCCGTGCAGCGGCCGGCCTCGTCCCATGCGGCGGCGGTGACGACGGTGCCGTCGGGGGTGACCTCGATCTCGTCAATGAAGTTCTGGACCCAGCGCCCCTCGCCGTTGGGCCCCGCCCCCTCGCGCGAGCGCGGGGAGCCATCACGGAGCCTCCATGAAGGGACACGATACTATTGCATGCCCCCTTCACCTTAGGCAACAAAACAAAGGAGGACGGGTCGTGTCCCCGCGTGCCTTCGCCGCCCCATCCCGTTGTGTCTTTTCGTGGACGCCCCCCGCGCGCCGCGGCATGATGTCGCCGCTGCCTTGGCGGCGCCCCAACGCAGGGCGC
>CAYUME010000638.1:0-3611 GCA_964445475.1 uncultured Planctomycetia bacterium | reverse complement strand
CGCTTCCTCGAGGCGCTGGGCTGCCGCTATTTCATGGACGGGCCGCTCGGCGAGGTGTTCCCGCGCGCGCGCACCCTCGCCGTCGGCCCGCTCGCGATCACCGAGCGCCCGGGCCTCCTGGGGCGGAACCCCAAGGGCCCCTCCTGGGGCGGCGCCGCCCTCTGGAAGGCCTGGACCGGCGCGGGCGGGGAGACCTTCCAGCACCAGCACGCCTGGGGCCGCTACCTGCCGGACGGCCTCTTCGAGGCCCACCCGGACTACTTCGCCCTCGGCCCGGACGGCCGCCGCAAACCGGGCGACTGGCTCTGCACCTCGAACCCGGCGCTGCGGGCGCTCTTCGCGGAGCGCGTCGTCGCGGCCATCGAGAAGGGCGTCCGCAACCCCTCCCTCTCCCCCCCCGACGGGCGCGGCTATTGCCAGTGCGAGGCCTGCCGGGCGCAGGACGACCCCGCCTCCGTCGAGCCGTCCACCGGGACGGTCTCCGTCTCGAGCCGGTACGCGGACTTCTTCGCCGACGTCGCCCGTCGGGTGGCCGGATCCCACCCCGAGTCCGTGCTCAGCTTCTACGCCTACGCCGACTACACCCAGCCGCCGACCCGCTCCGCCCCGCTCCCCCCCACCCTCTGCGCCGTCATCGCGCCCATCCGCTACTGCCGGCTGCACGGGATCGGCCACGCGGGCTGCCCGAGCCGACTGCAGCAGGTGGAGATGATCGACGGCTGGGCGGCCGCCGCCGGCCGGCTGGGCTACTACAATTACATGTACAATCTGGCCGACGCGACGCTGCCGCTCTTCAAGCTCACGGCCTGCAAGAAGGAATTCCCCTACCTCCTGGACCGCGGCCTTTCGTACATGACCCTCGAGATCCTCTCGAACTGGCACATCTACGGGCCGCAGATCTACCTCGGCCTCCGCCTGGCCTACGATCCCCGGGCCGACGCCGACGCCCTCATGGAGGACTACTGGCTCCGCTTCTACGGCCCGCGCGCGGCGCCGTTCATGAAGGCGTACTGGACGGGCCTCGACGCCGCGGTGGAGGCCCTCGACTCCCACGCCGGGAGCTTCTTCGGGCTGCAGCAGGTCTACACCCCGGAATTCCTGGAGCGGTGCGCGGGCCTGCTGGGGAAGGCCGCGGAGGCGGCGCGCGACGACCCGATCCACGCGCAGCGCGTCGCCCTCCACGCGGAAGGGCTCCGGAGCGCCGCCGCTTTCCGCGCGATGGACGAGGCGATGCGCCGGGGGGATCCCGGCGCGGCGAAGGCGGTCTACGAGAGCGAGCGGTCGCGCCTGCGCGACCTCGCCGCGAAGGGGCTCGCCAACCGCGAATATGCCACCGCCTACCTCGAGCGCTTCGCGGGCCCGGCGGTGCTGGGCGCCGCCGCCGCCGCCGCGCCGCCCGCCCGGCTGCTCCGGGTCCTGCCGGACCGCTGGCGCTTCGCCCGCGCTCCGGCGGACCGCGGCGCGGCCGGCCGGTACGAGACGGAGGGCTTCGACGACTCGGGCTGGCCGTGGGTCTCGACGCAGGGAAAGACGCTCGAGGCCCAGGGCCTGTACGGGACGGGGATCCTGTGGTACCGTGTGGCCCTCGACGTCCCGGCACGGCACGACAGGCTGTTCCTCTTCTTCTGCGAGGTGGACGGCCTCTGCGAGGTTTTCGTCAACGGCCGGGCCGTGAAGACGACTCCCGGCGGCGCGCCCCGGACGGCCGGGACCCCGCCGCCGCCCGTCGCGGCGGACGGCCGCGTGAAGGCGCGGGTTCCGTTCGAGGCGGAGATCACGGGCGCCGTCCGGCCGGGGGCCAACGTGTTGGCGGTTCGGGTGGACCACACGAAGATCACCGACCTCTCCCTGGGAGGCATCCTCCGGCCCGTCCTGCTGGTCGAGCGCCCGGGAACGGAAGACGCCCCGGATGCGTCCGCCCCCCATTGATCGGAGATCCCGGCATGCCGGACGACGCGCTGCTGCTCCGGATCGTCAAAGGATACGCCGAGGACGCCGTCCGGATGGCCCAGGCCAAGTTCCACGTGACCCTGGACGGGAGCGAGGAGAGCATCGCGAAGGTCGAGCAGATGCTCGAGCAGATCCACCGGGCCACGACCGTCAAGCCCGTGGCGGACGAGGTCGTCGCCGTCTTCTCGAAGACCTTCGGCAGCTACGTCGGCGAGGTCTTCCGCCACCACCACGGCGGGACGTGGTTCATGATGGACGTGGACGGCGGGCAGTACCCCGGGATCAAGGACGAGAGCCGGGACTTCACGTTCTGGCCGTGGGGCAAGGTCTGCAACCGGATCCGCGACGGCCGCAGCGAGAGCGTGGCCGCCTATTACACGGTCTCCGTCAAGGTGTTCGGGGGCTGAGGCGGGCGGCGCGTCCCGGAGGACGAGCGGTCACTTGAACCGGCTCCGGGTCGCCTGGTAGAGGCCCAGCATCTCGGGCGGGCGGAGCGCGCGGTTGTAGATCAGGACCGCGCCGACGAGGCCGAGGTAGAACTCCCGCCCCCCGGGCGGGTTGCTCCCGAGGTTCACGACGGCCCCCCCCCGCTTCGGGATCGCCGGGATCGGGTGGCTGCCGTCCGGCTTGCCGTCGAGGTAGAACGTCATTGTCCTGGCGTCCCACGTCATCGCGGCGAGCACCCACCGGCCGGGGGGAAGCCGGGTCTCCGAGAACCGGGTCGGCGGCCAGCACTTCGACTCCGGCCAGTTGACGCACTCCGCCAGGCGCCCGTTGTAGACCCAGAGCGAGAAGTCGTCGTGATCCCCCGCGTACCGGTCGACGACGCCGCCCCCGCCGTTGGCGGGGTCGGGCTGGATCCACGCGACGACCGTCCCCTCCCGCTCGACCGCCTGGACGGCCGGCGAGGCCGGGTACTCGACCTCGGTCTTGGCGAAGACGATGGCCTTGACGCCGGTCTTCGTGAGGGTGCAGGTGGACTTCGAGGGGCGGACGCCGGAGACGAGCTCGCGGAGGTCGTCGGGGCCGGTCGCGCGGCCGGGCTCGACCCAGAAGACGAGGCCTCGGCGCGGGATGCCGCCGTCCGCCACGCTGCCGCGCGCGGACTCCAGGCGCGACTCCATCCGGCTGCGGGTGAGGCCGGTCGCGCCGGGAATGGCCTTCTCGTACCAGTCGGCGGCGCGGGCCTGGTACCGCGCCTTCGCGGCCCCCCCCTTGGCGGCCCCGGCGTCCCACCACGCATCGCCGAGCTCGGTCTGCTGCTCCGGCGTCGCCGGCCGGGCGAGCTCCCGCTCGGCCAGGGACTTCAGCGCCGGGTCCGACCCCTTCGCCAGCATCGGCAGGCCCCGATCCCATTCGCCCTTCGCCAGGCAGAGGTAGCGCCCGGCGGAGAGGTTGAGGACCGGGTCGTCGGGCTTCGCCTCGACCGCCTTCAGGTCGTCGCGGACCGCCAGGTACTCGATGCGCAGCGCGTCGACCTGGCGGCGCCGGTCCCGGGCCTGGCCCGCCAGCGACGCGCTCTGCGCCTGGCGCGCGGCCGACTCCGCGCGCGAGAGCAGGGAGGCGGCCGGGTCGTACTGGTCGGCCGCGACGGCCTCCTCGGCGAGGTCCAGCGCGCACGCGGCGAAGGCCTCGGCGGCCTCCGGGGAGCGGATGGCCCG
>CAYUME010000637.1:1090-3617 GCA_964445475.1 uncultured Planctomycetia bacterium | reverse complement strand
CCTCATGAACGAGGCCCGGGAGTTGGTCGAGGTCACGGCGGATGGCTGGGACATCGCGCCCCGCACGGACATCAAGTTCCGCCGCCCGCCCGGCATGACCGCCCTGCCGCGCCCCGTGCCGGGCGGCGCCCTCGACGTCCTCCGGCGGTTCATGAACGCGGCGGAGATGTCGATCTGGGTCCTCATCGTGGCGTGGCTGACGGCCGCGCTCCGGGGGAAGGGCCCCTTCCCCGTTCTTTGCCTCCAGGGGGGACACGGAGCTGGGAAGTCTTTCCTCGCCCGACTCCTGCGCGCCCTGCTTGACCCCAACACGGTCCCGCTCCGGTGGGAGCCGCGGAACGCGCGGGACATGATGATCTCCAGCGCCAACGCCCGCATCCAGGTTTTTGATAACCTCTCCGTGATCCCGGTTTGGCTGTCGAATGTCCTTTGCCAGGCCTCGACTGGCGGCGGATTTGCAACGAGGCGCCTGTTCAAGGACGCCGAGGAGGAGTTGTTCAAGCTCCTCTGCCCGACCATCGTTACGGGCATCGAGGACTTGATTATCCGGCCGGATCTCCTCAGCCGGGCCATCGTCCTACGCCTTCCTGAGATCACGACGGACCGCCGCCGCACGGAGGAGGAGATCCTGGCCGAGTTCGAGATGGCCGCCCCCGCGGTCTTCGGGGCGCTGCTCACGACCATCGCTCGCGCACTGGCCATCCTCTCGACCATCAAGCTCGATTCCAAGCCGCGGATGGCGGATTTCTGCCGTTGGGGAATTGCCGTCGAGCAGGCGATGGGCTGGCCCGCGGGAACGTTCATGCAGGCATACAACGCGAACTTGGGGGAAGCCGTCCTGCTTCCGCTGGAGGCGGTCCCGGCCTGCGGGGCCCTCCTGAAGCTGATGACCAGCCGGGGCGAGTGGAGCGGCACCGCGAGCCAGTTGCTGGAAGCGCTGGAGGCGATCGACCGGGAGGGTGGCAAGCGCCGTCGCCCTTGGCCCGCCAACCCGAAGGCTCTCTCGGACTGCCTCCGGCTGCACGTCCCGAACCTCCGTGCTGTCGGGCTGGACGTCGAGTTCGGCCGTGACCCCGGCCATGACCGGACCCGCCTGATCACGATCCGCAGGGAAGAAACCGCACCGGCGGACGCGTCGGACGCACCGGACGCGGGGGGGCCCGAGTCGGCCACTGCAGAGGTCCCCGATGAGGAGGCCAAGCCGTGACGGACGATAACCGCTGGCTCGAAAGGTGTTCCCGGTTCACGCGTTGCAGCGTGAACTGCTGCCCCCTCGATCCCCGGGCCGAGCGCCGCCCCTGCCTCGCGGGTGACCCGGAGCAGTCGTGCGGCGCCTCGGTGCGAGAGCGCCTGGAGATCGACAAGGACGCCAAGAAGGCCGGAGTCCGGCTGCCCTGGGGCGGCCTGACCAAGGCGGAGGCGACCTGCGGGCGACCGGTCGAGGAGCTCCTGGCCGAGGATGACGCCAGGCGGGCGAAGCGGGCCGCCGCCCAGGCTGACAGGCTCGGGAAAATGCAGCAGACCCTCCTCAAAAAGAGGGGGTCTGCGACGAGCCGGGGACGTGTCTGCGACGAGGTAGCACCCCCCGGTGGTCCTGGGACACCTCCCGAGGCCCCTCCCCGCGCCGTGGACAGGAGGGGGGACATCCCCGCCATGGGGTTCGTGCCGAAGGGGCGCTTCGGAGGAGTTTGAGGGGTAGAGAAATTCCAACCGGTGGAATTTCTGATCGGAGCGCCGGAAATTCCAACTATTGGAATTTCTGGGGACACGCTGGAAATTCCAACTATTGGAATTTCTTCGGAAAAAAGGGGCGCCGGATGGCATGCGATCTGCTTGGTGGGTGGCGGGAGTGGCCTTTCCGGGTATGGCGGTCCCTTGTCGAAGTGGTCCAGGGTGCCCTTCCGTTCATCGCCAACGGCAGGTCCGGAGACCCGGAGAACGGGAGAGACGCCTTTGGAGTCGCTTTCTGGGACAGGACGAGCGGGGCGGGTGACTCCCGGCTCGCTTACCGGACAACGCGGTTTGAAGGCCCGTGGCGCCTGATCCCCCGGCTTTACCTGGCCGACGAGCGGCACCAGCGTGTCCTGCACCGGCTTTGCCCGGAACTGCCCTACCTGTACCTGGCCCGGCGGATCCGGTCGTTCTTTTTGGTCGGGGTGTCCGGCATGTCGGAGACCCCGCGGCACGAGCAGCTCTACCGGTTCCTGGAGAGCGGGAGGGCCCGCGCCTTGGTGGTTCCCAGGCTGGACCGGCTGACTCGGTCGCCCCGGATCTTCGAGATGATCCTGGAGATCTGCGAGAGGCACCAGATCCCGATCATCTCGATCGACGAGCCGGAGTCGTGGGGGAACCCGGCCGAGATGAGGCGGTTGGTCCGGAAGGCGGAGCTGGAGTGGGCGGTGAAGCGGAGCCACAACGTGAGGGCGAGGCGCCAGCGGCCCTGGAGATCCGGTCCCTCCGTGCACGGCGTCCAGGCGGACGGGGCCCTGTCGGAGGAGGTCAGGAAGGTGGTGCGGGAGATCCGGGA
>CAYUME010000637.1:0-1080 GCA_964445475.1 uncultured Planctomycetia bacterium | reverse complement strand
ACGACAAGACGAAGTCGAACGCCGAAGGGATGCGGATGACGCTGGAGGCGATGGCTAGGGCGCTGAACGGGAAGGGGCTCAAGACCGCAAAAGGACGCCGTTTTAGCCGTCAGACGGTGGCCGACTGGCTGAAGAACCCGGCCTACGGTCGCCCGCGGCGCGCAACCGGTAAGTCCGTTAGATCCCCCCTCCAGGAGACACGTGCTCTGGGAATTGGGGAGGTGGAAGCCCCTTGGGGGATTGGGGTTGGGAGGTACGGAGTTTGTCGGAGGTTAGTCCGATCACCTGGACGGGGAAGGAACCGGGGACCTGAGTTGGAGGGCAAGGCCATGGATGCCTGATAGGGGGGGTAAGAAGGACGGGCACGGGCGTCAGGTCGGGGTGTCCCGATCGCGTCCCGGGCCTCCCGATAGGACCGCGTAATACGAAGGAGTGGGAACATGTCACGCTACAAGATGGAAGATGGAACGATTGTCGATGAGGATAAAGCCATGAACGACTGGGAGGAGGAGCGGGACTGGGACGGCAGGAACACCGTCTGTCGGGCGACGGGGAGCCAGACCGATTACCAGCATCTCTACCAGTCTCGAAAGGGGCGGTACTACTTGGTCAAGGCCTCACAGTGGGATAATATTCCCATCACTGCGGAGTGGCTCTCTTCGCAGGAGGCGGCCAAGTGGCTGCTCCTCAACGATCATGAGTTGCCGGAGGATCTGAAGCAGCATGCTGAGGAGGTTTGTGAGTAGGCGCTGGAAGTGCTGATGGACAATCCCGGACTCATGGATAGCAAGAAGAAAGGGAAAAGATGCATACCGTGAAGCGGCCGCACTTCGAAGGGATTCCGACGTTCTTCCGGGCCCTGTGCTGGGAAGCGACGCAGGGCGGGACGAAAGGATACGGGATCGCCGGGTACGAGTTCGCCCGGCACACGCCGGACAATGCCGCGTACGGCTACTCGTCGCGTGAGGAGTTCGTGGCTCGGCTGGCGGTTCTGAAGGCGGCGCTGGACGCCGGTGATGTCGATGCCATCTGGCAGTGGTACCGGGAGGAATACCCCCGGTGCATGGCGCTGGTCCCGGC
>CAYUME010000636.1:0-3619 GCA_964445475.1 uncultured Planctomycetia bacterium | reverse complement strand
TCAGGCCCGGCGCCCCGGCCCTCGCCCGGATCGGCTTCCGCCCGATCCCCGTGGACGAGATCGGGCTCTACCCGGACGAGCACCGCGCGACGTGGCCGGTTGCGTCGGAGATCGAGGACGTCCCCGACTGGCGCCCGAAGGGAGACCGGAAGCGCTAGCCGGACACCCCCCGGTGGCCCGGAGGGCACGGAGCGGCCCCGGGGAGCCGCCGAGGGACGCGGACCCGGCCAGGCCCTTATCTGCGTCCCGCCTCGGCTTCACACGTCGTCACGGCTGTCGCTTCCCCCTCTTCTTCTGCCCAACCGGGTTCGCCACGACCGGGTACGCCCCCTCCTCCGTCGACGTGTTCCACTCCGCGAGCAGCTTCCGGTGGCGCTCCAGCTCGCCGGCGAGGTCGGCCTCCCCCGCCACGTTCTTCGTCTCGCCGGGATCGGCCTCCAGGTCGAAGAGCATCTCGAACCGCCCGCCGCCGCGCTCGGGGAAGGCCATATACTTGTACCGCGCGGTGCGCACCATGAAGCTCCGTCCCGCGCCGCCGAGGCCGGCAGCGGCCATCTCGGAAACGACGCATTCCGCGCCCGGCCGGTCGGGATGCTCGATCACCTCCCGCAGGCTCCGGCCTCGAACCTTCTCCGGCGGCCTGACCCCGGCATAGTCGCAGAGCGTCGGCAGGACGTCCACCGTAGAGACCAGGTGCTGGCGGTCGATCCGGCCCGCCGGCGTCACGCCCTTCCAGCTCACGATCAGCGGGACGGCGACCTCCCCCTCGTAGAACATCATCTTGCCGGTCCAGCGGTGGCCGACGAGCCCCTCGCCGTGGTCGCTGGTGAAGACAACGAGCGTGCTCTCCTCCAGCCCGGCCTGGCGCAGGGCGTCCAGCACCTGCCCCACCTGCCGGTCCACGTCCTCCAGCATGCGGAAGTAGGCGTAGCGGTACCGCCGCCACTGCGCCTCGTCCCACGCCTCGTGCATCCGGGCCTTCTTGTCGGGCCCGCCCGCCGGCGGCGCGAAGTTGGCGGGCAGCGGCGGGAGCGCGGCCCCCTCCGGGGCCTTGTACCGCCCCCGGACGTCCTCGAGGATCGGGCTGTCCTCGCCGGCCAGCAGGCAGATGTCGTGCGGGTTGATGAAGGAGACGACCAGCAGGAAGGGCTTCTCGTGCGGCCGACGGAGAAACTGGATCGCCGCCTCCATCGTCGCCTCGTCGACGTCGTGAGCCAGCTTCCGGTTCCGCGTGGTCGTGTTGAGCACCTCGAAGCCGGGGATGCCGTCGGACGGGTAGGACTCGGGCATGTGCCACTTGCCGGCGTAGGCGGTCTCGTAGCCGGCGGCGCGGAAGACCTGGCCGGAGACGGGCGTCTCCGGGGCGATCGGCAGGGAGTTGTGGTCGACCCGGCTCTCGTGGGGCATGCGGCCGGTGTGGAGGCTCGTCCGGGAGGGGCTGCAGAGCGGGTAGGAGCAGTATGACCGCGTGAAACAGACGCCGTGGGCCGCGATCGCGTCCATGTGGGGCGTCTTCGCCCAGGGGTTCCCCACGGCGCTCATCGCGTCGACGCGCTGCTGGTCGGTGGTGACGAGGAGCACGTTGGGGCGCTTCCGGGCCTCTTCGGCAGGCGCCGCCCCCCCGCCTCCCGCCAGGCCCCCCAGGAGGGCCGCCCCGGCGACGAGCACGTCACGCCAAGACAGGATCTTCTGCATCGTCCGCCTCCCCCCCGGCATGCGACCACGCGAATCGGCTCCCCTCGACAACGAGGAATCAACCCGCGACCGGCGCCCGGGTTTCGTCATTCGCTCAACCACGCCCTGGGATGCGCGTCCCGAGGGAGAAACGGGCGTATGAATTCCGGCACGCGCCGCACCATAGGCATGCGTGCCGTGCGCCGTGGCATGACAGGTCCTGATAACAGGCGTACCGGATAACCCGTCCTGAAAGGAGCGACGCGTGCTCCGCAGCACATCCCCCGGATGGACCGTTGCGCTGGCGGCCTTCCTGGCGACCGCGGGGAGCAGCACGGGAGAGGAGACCCCGGCGCCGCCGAACATCGTCCTCATCCTGATCGACGACATGCCGTGGTGCGGGACGCCGGTCCGCATGGCGGAAGACATCGCCGGCTCCGCGATGGCGTTCCGGCGGATGCCGAACGTGATGAAGCTGTCCGAGCAGGGGATGACCTTCCGGAACGCGCGGTCGGCCGCCGGCATGTGCGCGCCGTCGCGGTGCTCGATCCAGACCGGCATGATGACGGCCCGCCACCTCTTCAGCGGGAACGGCGGCTTCGGGCCGAAGACGGACGGCCACGTCGCCTATCCCGCGCGCGGGGAAGACGCGCGGAAGCCGCTCCTGTGTCCCGAGCCGCAGGGCAACCTCCGCTTTCCCTCCATCGGGGACGTGCTGAGGACGGCCGGCTACGCGACCGCGCACTTCGGCAAGTGGCACCTCTACGGGGGCGGGCCGGCCCGCCATGGCTACGACGAGAGCGACGGGGAGACCGACAACAAGGACGGCTCGGTGACCGATCCGGCGACCGGGCGGGCGGTCGACACCTGCGAGGACCCCAAGCGGATCTTCAGCATCACGCAGCGCAGCCTGGATTTCATCGGGCGCCAGGCGAAGGCCCGGAAGCCGTTCTATCTCCAGATTTCGCACTATGCCACGCACTGGCGCTACCAGGCCCGTCCGGCGACCCTGGCGAAATACGAGAAGGACCCGGTGTTCAACACGATCGAAAACGCGCGCGACCGGTCGCATGCGCTGCTGGGCGCCGCCATGACCGACGACCTCGATACGGCCATCGGCCAGGTCCTGGCCAGGCTGGACGAGCTGGGCCTCGCCGGGAACACGTACGTGATCTTCACGGCCGACAACGGATACCAGAGCTGGAGCGACCCGCCCAGCCCCCTGCGGGGCGGCAAGTGGTGGCTCTGGGAGGGCGGGGTGCGCGTGCCGCTGGTCGTCCGCGGGCCGGGGATCCGGGCGGGAACGCGCTGCCCGGCCAACGTCGTCGGCTACGACTTCCTGCCGACGTTCGCCGACTTCGCCGGCGCGACCGCGAACCTGCCGAAGGAGGTGGACGGCCTCAGCCTGAAACCGCTGCTGCTCGGCGGCGGGGAGGCCGGTCGCTTCACGGACCGCGCCCTCTGCTTCCATTATCCGCACTACCGCGTCTCGCCGCCCTGTTCGGCCCTGGTGATCGGCGAGTGGAAGTCGATGCACTGGTATGAGCATCCCGACACGTTGTTCCTGTATGACTTGAAGAAGGATATCGGCGAAACGGCCAACGGGGCGGGCGCCGATCCCGACCGCGCGCGGCAGATGGCACAGCAGATGATGGAGCGGATCAAGGCGGCAGGCGGATACTTCCCCCGGCCGAACCCGGATGCCGACCCGGGCATGACACGCTACGATCCGAACGACCGCTCCGACCCGGGCGACGGGGGCGACCCCGAGGGCGGCGCGGGCGAGAAACCGCCGGCCTCGGCCAAGACGAAGAAAGGCAAGACCCCATAGGGCCGGATGCCCTCCGCGAGCGGCGCGGCCGTGCGGAGGCGGACGTGGAGGGCCCATCCGCCAGAGGAGAATCATGACGAAAAATAAGCCACGCAAAAACGCCCTGGGCGCCAG
>CAYUME010000635.1:0-3622 GCA_964445475.1 uncultured Planctomycetia bacterium | reverse complement strand
CCGCCCTCGCGCGACCAGGCGCGCAGGACCTCCTTGATCACCGCCGTGGTCGGCGCGTCGAGGCCCTCGAGCGGCTCGTCGAGGACCCACAGCGGCGGGCGCGGCAGGATCGCGCAGGCGAGCGCCGTCTTCTGGCGCATGCCGCGCGAGAACTGCCCGACCGGATCGTCGCCACGCTCTCCCAGCTCCAGCGAGTCGAGCAGGCGGCGCGTCTCGCTCGCGATGCGCGCCTCTCGCCTCGAGGCCCACCGCCGCGTCGGCCGTCGCGTTCCGGACGCCCCCGAGGTCGCGGATCGGGTACCAGACCTGCCGGAAGGCCTTCGTCTCGGACGGGCGGATCCAGCTGTAGTCGGGCTGGTTGTCGGAGAAGGCGCCGACCATGACCTCGGCGTAGGGGCCGTCGGCGTCGGTGAGGATCCGCTCCCACATCCTCCCCGTCGGCCCGGTGCCCCACTGCCAGAGCTTCTTGCCGGGGACGAGGCGGGGGTCGGCGACGTGCATCACGCCGGCCCGCTTCCCGTGGTCGTAGCCGGCCAGCCAGGCGTCCGTGTCGTTCCACGCGAAGAAGGAGTTCGGCTTCGGATGGTTCCGGATCCAGCTCAGGTCGACGCCCGCGTAGTCGACGCCCTTGTAGGCGCGGCGCCCGACGGGCCACTCGACGAAGGCGTCCTTCGTGTGGGAGGTCGCCCAGGCGGTGGCGGGAGGGAAGATCACCTGGTAATCGTCGTTGACGGCGACGGCGGGGTTGGCGAAGTAGAGAAAGGCGTGCTCGACCGGCGTGCGGTTGAAGAAACGGAGGGTCGCCTCGAGGCAGGAGGAGCCGGGCCGGAGGGTGAGGCCGATGACCCAGCGCATGCGGTGGCGGCGCTCGGTCTCGCCGACCCAGACGGTCCGGCCGCCGTCGGCGTTCTCCTGGAGGGTGAAGTCGACGGGCATGAAGCTGGTGACGCGGTGGTGGTGGAAGACGTTCCACTCGACGCCGCCGGAGATCCAGGCGCCGGCCATCCCGATGAGGGCGGGCTTGACGACGTGCTGGCGGTAGAAGCAGTCGTAGCCGTTGGTCTTGTCGCGGACGGCGAAGATCCGGCCGCCGATCTCGGGGAGGACGAGGACCTCGAGGTAGCGGTTCTCGAGCCGGACGGCGCGCCAGGTGCGGGGGACCCGGGTCGTGGAGAGCTTGTCGAGGAGGGGATAGGGGTAGACGGGGCCCTTCGCGCCCTGGTAGGCGCGGCCGTCGAAGAAGACCGGGTTCGCCTCCGGCGGGCCGACCTCGTAGGTGGGGATCTCGAGGGGCTCCTCGCGGAGGATCACGTCCTCCGCGGCGGCCGGGGGAGGAAGGAGGGCCGGGAGCAGGAGGAGGAGCGGGACCGCGTTTCGCACGGGAGAGCCCTCCCAGTTGGGGCGCGGGGCGGGATGGAGGGGCCGGGGTCGCGGCCGGCATGCATCACACGACGCGGCGGCTGCAGGCCCGGCCGTCCGACGCAAAGCGAGCCCACCCGGGGTGAGCGAAGCGGACCCGCGGTCACTTCTTGAGCTGCAGCTTCCGCTCGCCCCCCTCGTCGTCCGTGTACTGCAGCTCCCACGTCTCGACCTCGGCGACGGGGCTGCCGGCGGGAGCATCGGTCCGGGGGACCTTGACGCGGACGAGGCCGGTCACCGTGCAGCCGGTGGCGTAGTCGCCGTCGCCGACCGCGTCCCCCGTCCTCACCGACACGGTCTTCGTCCGCCACCCGCCGCCCTTGAGCTGCTTGCGGATCACGACCTGCGCGACGGGGATGGCCTTCTCCCCCCCCGTGGCGACCGGCTCGGCGACGAGGCGCAGGTCGAGGCTGAAGACGCCGGGGGTCTTGACCGGCTTCGGGTCGCTCTTCATCTCCCCGTCCGTCGTCAGGCCCAGCCGGAGGATCGCCTCGGCGTCCCGCGTCACCGACGCCACCGCGTACTCGTACGACTTCTTCGGCTCCACCGTCTCGTCGGTATACGTCTTCTTCCGGATCGGTTCCGGCGTCACGCGCTCGTACGTCTCCTCCCCGGCCAGCCGGCGGTAGACCCGGTAGCCGGCGACCTCGACGTTCGTCCCGGGGTCGTCGTCCCAGGCGAGCTGGACGGCGCCGAAGTCGGGGACGACGGACATGAGGACGGGCTTCCGGAAGGCGACCTTGCGCTCCCGGGGGGGCTCGACGAGGACGATCGTCGAGGTGTTTCCCATCGTGGTCTCGTCGGGAGGGACCTCGACCTTGACCGGGTCCGGGGCGGAGGGCGGGGCCGTCTCGTCGGGCGGGGCGGGGCGGCCCCCGATCTTCACGATGTCCTCCCCCGGCCGGGCGACGACGGAAGGCGGGGCGGGGGGCGGGGGCGGCGACGGCCGGGCGGCGGGGACCGGCGGGGCCGGCTCCTGGTGCGCCGTCTTCGGCCGGATCGGCTTCTTCTCCTCGTTCCCGCGGGTCGCCAGCATCAGGAAGATCGCGATCATGCCGAGGATGCCCGCGGCAACGCCCATCGGGGCCCAGGGCGGGGTGGTCGAGGGACCGGCGGACGCGGCGACGCGGCGGACGCGGGCCGTCGCGCGCGAGGGGTCGGCCACGGCGGGGGGGAGGACTCCCGCCGGGCCCGTTTCGCCCGCGGTCTTGGACGCAGGGAGTCGCGCCTCGGCCGCCCTGCCCCCGGCGGGCGGTTCAACGGCTCCGGGCGCCCTGGCCGCGAGGGCCGGAGGCAACGGGACCAGGTCCCGATTGCAGAACCGGCAGACGATCGCCTCCGCCTTGATCCGCTCCGCGCAGAAGGGGCACTTCTTCGTGTCGGCCGCAGGCGGGATCACGGGCATCGGGGTGGTCTTCGGCGGAATCCCTTCCAGCGTCACGGTGAAGGCGATGTGGCCGAACAGGATCCGCGCGCCGGGCTCCAGCCGGACGGGCGACTTGACCGGACGGTCGTTCACCCGCGTCCCGTACCGGCTGTCGAGGTCGTGGAGGTACCAGCCCCCGTCGTGAAAGACGAGCTCGGCGTGGCGGCGGGAGACGGAGCGGTCGTCCACGCGGAAATCGGATCCCTCCTGGCGGCCGACCACGAGAGGCGTGCCCGCGGGGGTGCCGACCAAGGTTTGCGCAGGAGACTGGAGGAAGATCTTCATGGATCCGGGCCGTTGGGACCGATCCGCTATTTTACCGTTTTTCCGATCCCGTGCAACGTCCGGCCGAGGGGACGCGGGCGCGGCCGGACTCAGGACAGTCGAGGTTTCCATGCGCGTTCACGCTCCGGAAGAACCGGACCCCTCCGGTATCGGAGTATATGCAGGAGAGGTCCCGGACATGTTGGTCCTTCGCGGGGAATCGAGCCGCTTCGACATCCGGCGGTGCGGCCCGACCGCCGGGATGTCGAACGGCTCGGACGCGACGGTCCACCCGTGCTTGAGGTAGAACGGGACGGCCCCCACGCGGGCGTTGCACCAAAAAAGGCGGGGCGCGCCGGGAAGGCCGAGGAGGTCGGCCTCGAGAAAGGCCAGAAGCCGCGTGCCGAGACCCTGCCGCTGCCGGTCGGACGCCACGGCGATCCCGCGGAGGTGCCAGGCGGGGTCGCCCTCCCAGGGGCGCCGCATGACGGTGGCGCCGGCGAGGCAGCGGCC
>CAYUME010000634.1:0-3622 GCA_964445475.1 uncultured Planctomycetia bacterium | reverse complement strand
TCCCGTGCTGGTTCGCGTTCCCGACCCCTTCGCGGAATGCGGCGGCAAGCGCCACCTGCCCTTCGTCGTTCAGCCCGCTTTGTTCGAAGATCTTGTGCCCGAAATCGAAGGCAGCCTCGATCTGGGACTCCTCCGAGGGGAACATGAACATGACCTGCTGCTGGATCTGGTCTTTCGCCTCCGCCGCGCGCACCAGCTCGCCCTCGAGCATGGTGATCATCTTGCGGATCTCGAACGGCTGCGTGAGTTGCGCGTCGCCCTGGACCATGAACGAGGTCGGGGCGTCCGGATTGAACCCCTTCGGGTAGAGCACGAAGTGCGGGATCCGGTTGGAGTCCCGGTTGGCTTTCAGCGTCTGGCTCAGGCGCATGGACTCGGGCACCGAGCTGTCCGTCGCGACGGCAAAGGCGCCCTGCGTCTGGAGGTGCCGGAGGGCCTCCGCCACGCTCGTCACCGCCTTCGCGGCGAAGCCGCTCTTCTCGAAATAGTAGATCAGCGTTTCCGAGAAAAAATCCAGGGCGGGGACCACGACGAGAATCGCGGTGGAGGCGAGCGCGTCGACGGCCTTCCGGAAGTCGTCGGTCGCCTGGCAGGTCGGAGCCTTTCCCCCCGCGGCCTCGGCGAGGGCGGGGGCGGCCTGGAAGATGAACGTAGCCTTCGGGGGGGCGGCGAGACGGTACCGGTTGATGTCGTTCACCAGCTTCGGCGCGACCCGTTTCACCTCGAAGGTGCCGACCCCGTCGATCGCGACGGCGTTGGCCCGAAGCAGCTCCGTGCGCAGGATCTCGGAGAGGGCGGTCAGGGCCGAGACCGCATCGCCCGAATCGCCCAACGCCTCGCCGAGGTCCTTCGAGAGATCCGCCGCGGATCCGCCCCCGACGGTGAGGGAGCCCACACCGGCCAGCTCGACGACCTGTCCCTGGCGGACGGCCGTCTGGGTCGCCTTCGCCACGGCCTTCATCAACGCGTCGCATTTCTCGTCATCGAGAGAGAGCGTCGTGCCGAGTTTTCGCGCGAAATCCGCCGTGGTCACATTCATTCTGGATTCCCGAGGTTGGGATCACCCTCCGGCCGAACGGCCGCAGGGCATCCGGACACGCGGTTGATCAGCACGACAAGACCGTCACTTCACCTTCCGGGCCCTGTCTTGCAGCTCCTTCTGGGTGAGAATGCCCTTTTCAACCAGGAGGGAGATCAGGGCCTTCTGAAGCTTGTCGGGGGGGATGGATGCCCCCTCCCCCTTCTTGCCGCTCCCGTCGATCCCCTTCACCAGCTCGTCGACCGGGATCGCCCGCTCCGACTGGGTCTCCGGCCCCGCATACAGAACGTCCGTAATCGCCTTGTTGATCGATTCCCGGGAGGCCAGTTGGATGTCAATGCGGTAGTTGGTCGCAAACTGGATCTCCTCGACCGCTTCGTAGTCGAAGGGGTCGCTGACGGCCAGCGTGAGCGCGTTGTCCTTGTAGGCAATCGGAATGACGTGGTGCTTCTCGATCAAGGCCTTGGGGACGCGCTTGACCAGGTTCCAGGGCAACACCAGCTTGGAGAGGTCCACGATGGGCAGCCCCTGCTGCCTGGCGAGGAAGCTGGTGAGGACCTCGTCGCTGACAAATCCGAGCTTGACGACGACGGCGCCCAGCTTGCCTCCGACCGTTTTCTGGAAGTCCATGGACTTCTTCAGCTGGTCCTCCGTGAGGAGCTTCGCCTTGACCAGCATGGAGCCCAGTCTCGGACGTTCCATGTCGCACCCGCCTGAAAGTCGTGCGCAAATACGTACTGCGACCACGCTAACGCGCGCACCGGCTACGGCGTCCGCGGTATTGTACCCGGGCATGAAAACCCGTCAAGCAAATTTGAGCCGTCCGTCAGTCGGCGTCAAGAACGTCAAGCCTCCCCGCCCCGGAGGGGCGTGGCTCCTAACAACCACTGCGGCAGAGGGCCGCAGCGACGGCGGTCTTGAAAAGGCGGGGTTGCCGGGCGGAGGCGGTTGAAGGCTGGCCCTCCTAACGCAGCGTTCCCCCGATCGCGGTGCCGAGACGCTGGACGACCGCCTCGATGGCGGCGTCTACCTCCTGTCGGGTCAGTGTCCGGTCCTCCCGGCGAAACGAGAGGGTGAATGCGACGCTCTTGCGGCCCTCCGGGATCTGGGCGCCCCGGAAGACGTCGAAGACCTCCAGGTGCTCCATCCAGGGGGGGGCCACGGCGTGCACCGCGTCGGATATCTGCTCCCAGGTCACCGGCTCGTCCACCACCAGCGCCAGATCCCGACGGACGTCCGGCATCCTGGAGAAATCCCGGAAAGGCCTTTCAAGGACGGCGCGCTCGATCCAGGGGACCAGGCTGATCTCGGCGACACAGACGTCCTGCAGAAGGCTCCACGTGCGCAGATCATCCGGGATCAGCATGGCGGCGGCCCCGACGGGAAGCGATTCCATCATCAGGAGGGCCGTTCGACCGGCGGGCCAGTCGGATGACGGGCGATCACCCGAGGCGAAGCGCAGGGGAAGCCCGAAGGCTCCCGCCAGGCTCTCGAGGTGTCCGCGGAAGTCGCGGAATGCCGCCCGGGCCGCCAACCCGAGGCCGGGCCGCTCGAGGATCCCGCCGTCCGCCTTCCGGCCGTAGACGGAGGCGATCTCGAAGAGGAGGGGCATGTCCACGCCGTACCGCTCGTTCGTGCGCATGACGTCCAGGAGCGAGGAGACGACCGCCTGGCGCAGCGGCCGGTCGGGCGTCCCGAGCTTTCCCAGGACGACCGCCGGCTCGGCGGTGTCCAGCCGGAGCCGCGGAGCCGATGCCGGGTCCGAGAAGCTGAGGGTCAGCGTCTCCTGGTACCCCAAGGCGACCAGACGCTCCCGGATGCGCGCCTCGATCGTCCCTGTCCGGTCCTTCCCCGTGAGGACGAGCGGAATCTGCGGCGTGGTGGGGATCCGGTCGTAGCCGAGGTGGCGGGCGATCTCCTCGACCAGGTCGGCTTCGCACTGGAGGTCCCGGCGGTGCTCGGGAAGCCCGACGACAACCGGCGTGTCGCCGCGCGGGGTGTCGGAAAGCCTGCACCCGATCGATTCCAGCACATGCCGGACCCCGTCGGGCTTGCACGCCATCCCCAGCGTCCCCTCGCAGGCGGCCAGCCGGAACGGGGTGCTGCGCGGCGCGGGAGGGCCCGACGGGGAGCGGTCGACGACGCCCGGCGCCGTCCGGCCGCCAGCGACCTGCTCCAGCAGCGAGGCGGCACGGCGGGAGGCCCAGTCGACGCCGTCGTAGGAGACGCCGCGCTCGAACCGATAGGAGGAGTCGGACTCCAATCCCAGCTGTCTCGCCCCCCGCCGGATCACCACCGGGTCAAACTGCGCGCTTTCCAGGAGCACATCCCGGGTCGACACGGAGATCTCCGTCGGCTTTCCGCCCATGACGCCGGCACAAGCGACGGGACCGGACGCGTCGGCAATGACCAGCACCTGAGGTCCGGTCTCGTAGGTCTTGCCGTTGATCGCCTCCAGCTTCTCTCCCGCCCGGCCTCGGCGCACGTGGATCCGGCGTCCGCTCAGCCGGCCCGCGTCGAACGCGTGCAGCGGCTGGCCGGATTCGAACAGGACGTAGTTCGTCACGTCGACCACGTTGTTGA
>CAYUME010000633.1:0-3627 GCA_964445475.1 uncultured Planctomycetia bacterium | reverse complement strand
TCAGGCGCAGTCCCGGCAGCTTCGACAGGAGGTAGACGAACGTTTCCTGGAGGACATCGAGGGCTAGATCGTCGCTGCCGGTGAACCGGCGGGCCAAACGGACGATGGTGTCGCGGTGCTGCCGGTAGAGCGCCTCAAAGGCGCCGGGATCACCGCGGCCGGCGGCGTCGACGAGGGCCTGGTCGTCGGGCGGGACGATGGACGTCAAGGCGGGAGTCCCCCTCCGGGCGTTGACAGGGGGAAGCATAGCGGGCGTGGGGGAACGCGGCAATGGAAAGGGCGGGGCGGCGAGGGCGGAAGGGAGGGCGATCCACGACGACGCGCCGGCGCCTGGGGGGCCGTCCGGGCTTGTCCCGCCGAAGCCTCACCCGTTTCCGCAAGGGGCGAAGGCGGAAGGACGGCGCTACCGGTTGGCACCAGCGCAATACGGGGAAATCGTCTTCTGGCGCTTTGTGTTCAGTCCAGCTTGAGGACCTTGCACCAAAGCTCGTGGCCGAGGCGGGCGCCATACGTGACATGCGAACCGTCGGGGGTGAAGCGCGGGAACCAGATCTTGTCGCAGGGCTCGCTGCGGCGGCCGTCCACCACCAGGATGTCCTTCCGGCCCTCCCGGACGATGCAGGCGATCCGGCGGCCGTCGGGGCTGATGGCGAAATAGCGGCCCTGATCCGCCAGCACGGAGTTCCCGCACTCCTTGATCTCGAGCTCTTGGAACTCGGCCAAGTTCGATAGCACGCGCTTTCCGTCGAGCACCATGTAAAAGTCCCAGGAGAGCTGATCGATCTCGTTTACGCCCGCATAAACCACGTGCCGGCTGTCCGGGGTGAAGGTCAAATCAAAGATGTAATCGAACGGCTCCCCGCGAACGCCGTCGATGACGACGTGATCCTTCAGGTCCTCGTGCACGACGATGGCCGCGTGGCGGCCGTCGGGGCTGAAGACGGGCTCGCCAAGATCGGTCCAGGTCCGTACGATCTTCCCGTCCTCCACCCGGTGCCAGCCGGCCTCATTCCGGCCGAAAAAGGAGACGGTTCGGCCGTCGGGGCAGAACGCAAGGGATTGGATATCCTCGTACGCGGCCTCGTCGGACCAAGCCTCCGGCCCGCCGGACACCGTAACGTGCCAGCCCTCCTTGTCGCGTATCGCATAGGTTGCGCGCTGGCCGTCCGTGCTAAAGACGATTCTTCCCACGTCGGCGCCGAAGCTCACAAACCTGCCGTCGATGACGCAGCCCGACCACTCGCCCTGCCGCGCCGCGTACCCCACGCGGCGGCCGTCGGGGCTGAAGACGATCGACTCGCGTCCCACCTTGTCGAACGGCCTACCGGGGTGGCCGTCCACGACCACGACGTCGTCGGCGTTGTCCACCGCGACGTACGCGAAGCGGCGCCCATCGGGGCTGTAGCAGAAGGACTCCGGATGGATCTCCTGGAATTCTCGCCACGTGAAGCCGTCGACGACGGCCGCCGGGTGTTCGTATTCGCCCCGCAGGACAAAATAGGTCAGCCGGCGGCCGTCCGGACTGAACAGGAGATTCTCATCCTGGTGCAGATCGAACGGCTGGCCGCGGACGCCATCGAGAACGACATAGCCGTGCCGCTTGTCGTACGCCCAGTAGGCGCAGTGGGCGCCATCGGGGCTGAAGATCGGGGGCCAGCGCCCGACGGACTCGAACGGTTCCCCCGCCACGCCGTCGACGACGACCCACGCCCTGTCCTTCTGCCGGACGTTAAAGGCGACGCGGTGCCCGCCGGGGCTGAACCGGACGAGGATGAGGCTGTCGGGTATGTCAGGCATGACGGCGAGGAGTTTGTCTTTGAGGACGGACGCTGCGGGGGCGGGGCGCTCCGGGGTGGGTGTCGGTACAGGGGCGCCGCAAGCGGCGAGGGCGGCCGACAGAAGCAGCGCGTAACGCCGGATCCCGGCATCCGGGGAGGGGGAGGACATGGGGTTTCTCCGAGGCGGCACATCGTATTGACGCTAAAAAGGGGCGGGAGGTAAAGGAAATGAACGGGGGGCGATCCACGGCGACGCGCCGGCGCCTGGGGGCCACCTGGAAGGTGGCGGTACCGGTTGGCGCCGGCGCTGGGCGGGACGTCGGCCACGGCCCGCCTTCGCGACAATGAAGACAGGCGCGTTTCGGCGGGTCCGCCGTAGCCTCACCCGCTTTCACACGGGGCAAAGGCGGAAGTGGCCTCCCACACGGTTGTGGGGCGCTGTAGCGAGACCGAGAACCGCCTACGCGAGCGGCGGACGCGGAACGGCGATCCCGGAGGTCACCGGCAGCGCGGCACCATCGACCGTGTCTACTCCCCGCCGGCCTCCTTCAGCAGGTCCCGCAGGGCCGGGTATTCGAAATCGTCCTGGCTGTACCGCGTGAAGATCTTCAGGGGCTCGATCGCCTCCGACTTGCGTCCCAGGCGGAAGAGCGCCTCCCCCTTGTATCCGTAATAGCTATAGAGCGTCGGCCAATCGGCGATCAGCTCGTTGGCCGTCTTCAGGACTGTCTCCCAGTCGCGGCGCAGCCAGGCCGCCCGCATTTGGATGCAGCGCCGCTCGGTAACGTTCCGGATCCGCGCCTGGCAGTCGTCCAGCCAGGCCGCGGGCAGCTCCTGCCCCAGGGCCCGGGCCAGCTCGAACGCGTCGTGCGCGTCACCCTGCTGCAGCGTGCACCAGGACCGCAGGAGGGCCCGGTACAGCTCCTTCTTCGCGGCCTCGCGCACCAGCTTCGCCTCGTCGGTCATCCCGGCCCGATCGAGGGCCTGCAGCATCAGCGGGATCTCGTCCTTGTCGACCAGGACCTCGAGGGGGATCCGCTGCAGCGCCCGCTTGAGCATCACGGGGTCCCCGGTCCGGAGGTAGTAGACGACCTTGGCGTGCGACTCGGCGCGCGAGGCCATCGGGTGCTTGAGGCTGTCGAAATCGGTCTCCACGTTGATCGTCCCGCCGGAGCGGAGGGCGGCGCGGTTCTCGTTAAGGCGGATGACGGCATAGGTCGACGGCCAGCGGTTGGGGTCGCGGAAAGGCTTGAACGTCTCGGCCAGGAAGGCGCGGTTGTCGGCCTCGTCGATGTCCACGAAGGAGGCGGCGAAGAACACGGTCATCGCCCCCTGCTCGTCGTCGTTCGTAAGGCGCCGGGCCACAACCTTGACCATCTCGCGGCCGAGGCGCTCGCGGGCCGGCACGTCCTTGATCAGGCGGCTCATGCGGATCCAGAAGGGGAAGACCGTGGGGTCGACCCGCCGGTTGCGGAGGTCCCAGAGCCGGCCCTCCCAGACCACCCGCTCGTCCAGGTGGGAGGCGTCGTCCGGGTCCCGGACGTCGTCCCACCCCTCCGGGGCCGACTTCCCGTCCTCCTTCGCGAAGTCGAGCAGGAGCGTGCGAAGCTCCTGGAAGAGCGGGTCGGCGTCGCGCAGCGCGCCATGGATCTTGAGGAGGGTCAGACGAAGGCGGGCGGCCGACATGCGGGCGCCGTCCTCGAGGACGGCCGAGCCGGCGCGCTCGAGCACGCGCCGGGTCGCTTCGAGGTCCCCGAGGGTCCCGATCCGCTGCAGGGTCCGCATGAGGAGGAGCGATTCGAGACCGCTGATCGGGCGCTTGAGCAGATCCAGGGCGAACGCCTCCCAG
>CAYUME010000632.1:572-3643 GCA_964445475.1 uncultured Planctomycetia bacterium | reverse complement strand
TTCCCCCGCGTGTTCTGGCCCTCGCCCCGACCGCTACACGGCCGACACGGCGTACTTCTTGCGCAGGTGCTTCCGCAGCAGGATCGCGGTCAGGTTCAGCAGCACGACGATCACCAGCAGGAGCAGCGTCGTGGCGTAGACCATGGGGCGCGCGGCGTCGACGTTCGGCGACTGGAATCCCACGTCGTAGATATGGAACCCGAGGTGCATGAACTTCCGGTCGAGGTGGATGTAGGGCGGCAGGCCGTCCAGCGGCAGGGCCGGGGCGAGCTTCACCACCCCCGTGATCATGAGCGGCGCCACCTCCCCCGCCGCGCGCGCCACCGCCAGGATGAGCCCTGTCAGGATCGAGGGCATCACGGCGGGGAGCACCACCCGCCAGGTCGTCTCGAACTTGGTGGCGCCGAGGGCGAGGGACCCCTCGCGCATGCCGCGGGGGACCGCCGCCAGCCCCTCCTCCGTCGCCACGATCACCACCGGCACGGTCATCAGCGCCAGCGTCAGCGAGGCCCAGAGGATCCCGCCCGTCCCGAAGGTCGGCGTGGGGAGCGACTCGGCGAAGAAGAGGGCGTCGATCGAGTGGCCGATCCCGTAGATGAAAAACCCGACGCCGAAGACGCCGAAGACGATGGAGGGGACGCCCGCCAGGTTGTTCACCGCGATCCGCACGGTGCTGACCAGCCGGCCCTGCTTGGCGTACTCCCGGAGGTAGAAGGCGGCGATCACCCCGAACGGCGTGACGGCCACGCTCATGATCAGCACCATGAAGACGGTGCCGAAGAGGGCCGGGAAGACGCCCCCCTCCGTGTTCGACTCGCGGGGGTCGGCGAAGAGGAACTCCATGAGCTTGACGGCGTAGTGGATGGCCTTCTCGAAAAGCCCCATGGCGTTCGGGCGGTAGACGCGCACGACCTGCGCCAGCGGGATCTCCGCGGTCCGGTCCCTGCCGTAGGCGACGGTGACGCGGGCCGTCAGGCGGGCCCGCAGCCCCTTCAGTGCCTCCCCGTGCTCCCGGATACGGGCCTGCAACGCCTCCCGCTCGCGGACGAGCCGGTCGATTTCGGGGCCTTCCCGGATCCCCTTCATCTCGAGCCGCCGGAGGGTCAGGCGGATCTGCTCCTGCTCGTAGTTGAGCTGCGTGACCGGCCCCTGTTCGATCTCCCGGATCTCGTCGAGGATGCGCCCGGTCTCCTCCAGCCGCGTCCGCAGGGCGTCCCAGGTCCGCGTCCCCTCCGCTACCGTCCGGTCGCCGTCGCGCAGGGCCTTCGGGAAGCCGAAGAAGGCCCCCCACTCGAGGCGCTCGAAGAGGGCGACGTCCGCCGGCTGCTCGCGCCGGGCGATCGCCGCCTCGTCGATCCAGACGTAGTCGGCCCCGAGGACGTCCCGGTTCCCCTGCCGGATCTTGATGCGGTGGACGGGGGGGGTGCCCGGCGGGGCGTCCGGCCGGGGTATGGCCTCCCGCGCCTCCACCTGCCCGACCACGACCCCGCCGTCCGCCAGCGTCAGCCGTTCCACGTCCGACGGCCAGAAAAGGCCGAGCCCGTTGACGAGGATGAGGAGGAGGAGGCCGACAACCATGAGGAGGGAGACCGCCAGCCCCCCCCCCGTGACCCAGACGAAGGGGGCGCCGCTCCGCCAGAGGCTCCGGTTCGAGCGGGGTTTCGCGTTCGGTTCCATCGGGGACCGCCTTTCGGGTCCGTCGTCGACCGGCCTCGCCCCCCCCCCGGGGGGGGCGAGGCCTCACAGGAGGCTGAAACGCCGCCGCAGGCGGAGCCGGACCACCTCGGCGAGCGTGTTGACCAGGAACGTCATGACGAAGAGCAGCAGGGCGGAGAGGAAGAGGATCCGGAAGAGGGAGCCGCCCTGCGGCGCCTCGGGCAGCTCCACCGCGATGTTGGCGGAGAGGGCCCGGAACCCGTTGAAGGGGGAGAGATCGATGATCGGGGTGTTCCCCGTCGCCATCACCATGATCATCGTCTCGCCCACCGCGCGGCCGAAGCCGATCATGACGGCGGAGAAGATCGCGGGGCTGGCGGCGGGGAGGACCACGCGGACCGCCGTCTGCCACGGCGTGGCACCGAGGGCCAGGGAGCCCGCCGTGAGGTGGGGGGGGACGTTGGAGAGGGCGTCCTCGGCGATGGTGAAGATGATGGGGATCACGGCGAAGCCCATCGCGATCCCCACCACGAGCGAGTTGCGCTGGTCGAAGGTCAGCCCCACCACCTCCCGGATCCAGTCGCGGAAGTCGCCGGCGGGCGGCAGGAGGGCCTCCACCCCCTCGCCCAGGGCGAGGGAGACGGCCACGCCCGCCAGCACCACGGGCATGAGCAGGGCGACTTCCGTCCCGTGACGGAGCCGCCCGCGCACGCGGATCGGGACCAGCCGCCACAAGCCCAGCGCCGCCAGGGTCGCGATCGGGATCACGACGATCATCAGGAAGAGCCCCGGCACGACCCGCTCCACCCGCGGCGCCAGCCAGAGCCCCCCGAGCATCCCGAGCACCACGCTGGGGATCCCCGCCATCAGCTCCACCACCGGCTTCACGGTGGTCCGGTACTGGGGGTGCATGAACTGGGCGGTGTAGAGGGCCCCCAGGATGGCCAGGGGCACCGCCAGCAGCAGGGCGTAGAACGTCCCCTTCAGCGTCCCGAAGATGAGCGGGACCAGGCTCAGTTTCGGCTCGGACTCGTCGGACGCCCCCGACGACTGCCAGACGTAATCGGGCTGCGCGTACCCTTCGTACCGCACCCGTCCGAACAGGGTCTTCAGCGTCACCTCCGGGTGGGGGGCGTCGAGCGCCCACGCGGAGAGGCGCCCCGTGCCGTCCACGGCGAAGAGGGAGTCCGCCTTGGGGCCCATCCGCGCGTCCCGCAGGTCGCCGGACGCCGCCCGCACGGTCGCCACCGTCACGGCGCTGGTCCCGTGGTGCACGCGCACCGTGCCCGCGGCGTCGGCCGTGACGAACGCCTTGCTCCGCGGCGAGCGGGCGACGCGGACCACCGGGCCGGCGTGGGGCTCGAAGTCGTGCACTGCCGAGAGCCGCCGCACGCCGTCGTCGCCGCGCAGGATCA
>CAYUME010000632.1:0-562 GCA_964445475.1 uncultured Planctomycetia bacterium | reverse complement strand
GCCGGTTTGCGCCGGCACCAGCGCCAGGCTTTCTCCGGCGGCGTCACCGGCCGCCAGCGTTCGGTCGCCGAGCAGGAACCCGAGGGCGGTCAGGGGCGTGCCGGGGCGGGTCGCCGCGGGGACGGCCTCCGCCATGCGCGCGCCGTCGGGGCGGATCTCCACGAGGGCCAGCTGGCCGGCCGAGGTGCCCGCCACGAGTTCCTCCCCCCGGTCGTCCATCGCCAGGGCGGTGATCGCGCCGGCGGTGTCGAGCGCGACCGTCCGGCGGACTATCTCGCGCTGCGCGGGGCCGATGAGGGCCTTCGTCTCTTGGACGGCCAGGAGCGCCACCTCGCGGGGGCCGGTCGCGACCGCGAGGCGCGGCCCCGCCTGCGTGTCGGTGAAGCAGAGAAGCCGGGACGCCCCCGCCGCGGGCCCGAGGGGGATCGCCTCGTCCGCCTCCGCCACCGGCTCCACGCGGCGGCCCGAGGCGGGGTAGGTGACGCGGAACGCGACCCGGACCCGCAGGAGACGACCGTCCTCGAAGAGGGCGGCGAAGACGTTGTCCCGGGACGGGGTCACG
>CAYUME010000631.1:0-3644 GCA_964445475.1 uncultured Planctomycetia bacterium | reverse complement strand
GACATCTGGGAGAAACGCGGCTCCGGGCTGACCAACGTCCACGGGTCGACCGGCGACTTCGTCTTTCTCGGCACTGTCACGGACCAGCTGGAGCCCATCTTCTCCGATCTCTCGGAGAAGGGCTTCGACCTGGGCGGGTCGGGGTCGGACCTGCGGACGCCGAGCTGCTGCGTCGGGCCGGCCCGCTGCGAGTGGGCCTGCTACGACACGCTCGCCCTCACCGACGACCTGACCCGGCAGTTCCAGGACGAGCTGCACCGGCCGGCCTTCCCCTACAAATTCAAGATCAAGTGCGCCGGCTGTCCGAACGACTGCGTGGCCTCCATCGCGCGGGCGGACCTCTCCATCATCGGGACCTGGCGCGACGCCATCCGGGTCGACCCCGCCGCCGTCAAGGCCTACGCGGACGCGAAGCTCGACATCCAGAAGCTGGTCTGTGACAAGTGCCCGTCCCGTTGCATCGAGTGGGACGGCAAGGCCCTCGCGATCGACAACGCGAGCTGCGTGAAGTGCATGCACTGCATCAACGTGATGCCCAAGGCCCTCCGGCCCGGCACCGACCGCGGCGCGGTCCTCCTCATCGGATCCAAGGCCCCGATTGTCGAGGGCGCCCTCCTGTCCTCCGTCCTCGTGCCGTTCATGAAGCTCGAGCCGCCCTACAAGCCGCTCAAGGAGCTCCTCGACAAGATCTGGGAGTTCTGGGGCGAGTACGGCAAGGGCCGGGAGCGGATCGGCGAGCTCATCCAGCGCGTCGGCCTCGGGAACTTTCTCGAGTCCATCGACGTCGAGATGACCCCGGACCAGATCGCCCACCCGCGCGAGAACCCGTACATCTTCTACGAGACCGAGGAGGCATCGGAGTAGGACGGGGCGGTTTTCCGTTGCGGCGTGAACGGGCCTGTGAACTGGACCCTTGAGAAAGGAACCTGCCATGGCGGCCGAGAGGAAGACGGATATCGGTCCTCCTGATTACAAGAAGCTGATTCCCCCGGTCATCACGAAGAACTACGGGAAGTGGAAGTACCACGAGGTCCTCAAGCCCGGCGTGATGGTCCACGTCGGCGAGAGCGGCGACAAGCTCTTCACGGTGCGCGCCGGCTCCCCCCGACTCCTGAGCATCGTTTCGCTCCGCCTGTTCGCAAACCTGGCAGACAAGTACTGCGGCGGCTACCTGCGCTTCACCAGCCGGAACAACGTCGAGTTCCTGCTCACGGACGAGTCCAAGATCGAGGCGCTCGTCAAGGACCTCCAAGCGGCCGGCTTCCCCGTCGGCGGCATCGGGAACGCCATCTCGAACATCGTTCACACCCAGGGGTGGGTGCACTGCCACTCGGCGGCCACCGACGCATCCGGCCTCGTCAAGTGCATGATGGACGAGCTCTGCGGCCACTTCACCTCGATGAATCTGCCCGGCAAGCTCCGGATCGCCGTGGCCTGCTGCCTCAACATGTGCGGCGCCGTCCACTGCTCGGATATCGCGATCCTCGGCATCCACCGCAGGGTGCCGAAGATCGACCACGCCAACCTGAACCGGACCTGCGAGATCCCCAACGTCGTCTCGGCCTGCCCCACCGCCGCCATCCGGCCGGCCACGGTGGACGGCA
This sequence comes from uncultured Planctomycetia bacterium, assembly GCA_964445475.1. GTDB lineage: Bacteria > Planctomycetota > MHYJ01 > CAYUME01 > CAYUME01 > CAYUME01. The sequence goes on along the minus strand of CAYUME010000631.1, from coordinate 2,040 downwards.
AGCCCTCGGTCTCGGTGGACGCGGAGCGCTGCATGTACTGCGCCAACTGCTTCACGGTCTGCCCCTCGATGTCGATCGCCGATCCGGTCAACGACGGCGTCTCGATCTGGGTCGGCGGCAAGGTCTCCAACGCCCGCCACCAGCCCATGTTCTCGAAGCTGGCCATCCCCTACCTGCCCAACAACCCGCCCCGCTGGCCCGAGGTCACGAAGGCGGTCAAGAACATCGTCGACGTCTGGGCGAAGAACGCCAAGCCGTACGAGCGGATGGGCGAGTTCATCGAACGGATCGGCTGGACGCGCTTCTTCAAGTTGACGGGCATCCAGTTCGGCAAGGAGCATATCGACGACTTCAAGAATGCCGGCCTGACCTACAAGCGGACCACCCAGTTGAAATATGGATAGGAGGTGTCCGATGGCCGTCACCCCCGAACAGATCGCGGACGCGATGTTCGAGATGGTGAAGGAGTACTCCGGCAAGAAGCGGTTCAAGGCGACCGACCTCACGAAGGCGATGATCGAGAAGTTCGGCGAGGCCGAGTGCAACAAGGACCTCTGCAAGGCCGGCCTCCGGACCCTGATGGACTCCGGGCGCTGCGTGTACACCTACTTCGGCGGCAGCTTCATCGAGCTGCCGCGCCAGGAAGGCGCCGCGAGCGGCTAGGCGGCGTCGGCCGACGCGTGTCCCATCGACCCGCGCGGGGGGGGGGCGTCGCCCCCCCCCGCGTCGCGTTGGCTCTACTCGCGTGGACCCGACTCAGACGAGGCATCTTATGGCCATCAAGAAGCTCAAGCGCGCCGGCGGCAGCACCTCCCGGGGGCGGGAGATCTCCCCCCTGCGACCCCGGCACGTCGAGAAGCTTCCGCCCTGCCGGAACGCATGCCCCAGCGGCAACCGGGTCCGCCAGTTCGTCACCCGGATCGCCCAGGCCGAGCGGCTGGGCAAGACCCAGGACAAGGCCTTCGAGGAGTCCTGGACCATCTACACCGACACCAGCCCCTTCCCCTCCGTCTGCGGCCGGGTCTGCCCCCATCCCTGCGAGGGGGACTGCAACCGGAAGGCCACGGACGGCGCGGTCGGCATCAACAAGATCGAGCGCGTCATCGGGGATTTCGCGCTGGCCAAGAGCCTGCCGCTCCGGAAGCTGACGGAGGAGAAGCGCGCCGAGGCCGTCGCCGTCGTCGGCGCCGGTCCTGCCGGCCTCTCCTGCGCCTACCAGCTGGCCCGCCGGGGCTTCCCCGTCACGGTCTTTGAGGCGGCCGACAAGCCCGGCGGCATGCTGCTCTGGGGCATCCCCCGTTACCGGCTCCCCGCCCGCATCCTCGAGGGCGAGATCCAGAAGATCGTCGACCTCGGCGTGACGCTCCGCTGCAACACCCGCGTCGGCAAGGACATCTCCCTGGACGACCTCCGGAGCCAGTTCAAGGCCGTCTTCGTCAGCATCGGCGCCCAGAAAGGGCTGCAGCTCCGCGTTGAGGGCGAGAACGCCGCGAACGTCCTCCCCGGCGTGACCTTCCTCAACCGCGTCCACCACGGCGAGAAGGTGGAGATCGGCCATAACGTGATCGTGATCGGCGGGGGCGACACGGCGATTGACGCCGCCCGCATCAGCCGGCGGATGGGCGCCGCCGTCACCTTGCTCTATCGTCGCACGATCGCGGAGATGCCGGCCGTCCATGAGGAGATCGAGGACGCGCAGGCCGAGGGGATCACGCTCGAGTTCCTCACCGCCCCCGTCGGATTTACCAAGGAGGGGGACCGCGTCAAGGCCGTCACATGCATCCGCATGGAGCTCGGCGAGCCGGACGCGTCCGGCCGGCGGCGCCCGGTCCCCGTCAAGGGCTCCGAATTCGAGGTGCCCGCCACCGCGGTCATCGCCGCCATCAGCCAGGAGCCCGATTTCACCGGCCTGGAGGCCCTGATCAAGGCTCCCGACTGGATCCCGGCGGACCCGAAGAGCGGCGCCACGCCGGTCGACGGCGTCTATGCCGGAGGGGACGCGGTCGAGCTGGCCCTGGTGACCACCGCGGTCGGGCAGGG
>CAYUME010000630.1:0-3653 GCA_964445475.1 uncultured Planctomycetia bacterium | reverse complement strand
TCGAGCCGGACCGGCTTCCCCGCCAGGCCCAGCGTCTTCCGTGCGACGGCCAGCTCCAGCCGGTTGCCGACCGCCCGGCAGGGCGCGGTCCCCGCCCCCACCCAGGCGCCGCCCTGGAACCGCTTCACCATCGTCATCGACTCGCCCAGCACCTCGGCATTCACCCGCACGTCGTACCCTTCCCAGCCCGTCTTCGGGTCCTGGTCGGCGTCGATGAAGAGCTCCATCCAGTGCGGGTCCTTCCAGCTCGTGAGCGGCCCGGCGGTCTCGGCCAGGAAGTAGACGTTCTCGTCGTCGCACGAGACCTTGCATCGGACGATGTCGTTCCGGCCCGTCTTGTTGACATAGGACAGCTTCCGGCTCCACCCGTGGAAGTCGCGGGGGAACGTGTCGCCGACGTGGTCGCGGAACTCCGGCTGGACGGCGTCCCAGTCGTCGAAGCGCCCGTCGACGGCGATGCGGCCGGGCCGGGGGATCGCGGGCGGCCGGACGCCCTTGTAGCGCCGGACGTTGGCGACCAGCTGGTAGAGGTAGGCGTCCCCGAACCCGCCCTTCATCGGCTCGATATCCCGGCTGTACTCCTCGTTGTACTGGTCGACGAAGAAGGTCTCCCCGTCGTTCAGCTTGCGCCCGAGCATGCTGACGCGGTGGGGCTTGCCGCTGAGGAAGCGCTGGGCGACCCACTCGTTCCAGCCGGTGACGAAGACGAAGCGCGGGTCGACCTCGAGGGCGCGGCGCCACTGCTCGTCGAAGCAGAGGCCCTCCGCGGTCCTGAATCCGGCGGGCGGCGGCTGCTTCCCGTCGTGGAAGCTCCTCCCGATGTTGCTCGTCGGATGCTGGGCGACGCAGACGGAGATCTGCTCCGGCTTGTCGGGCGCGTCGTGCCACCCGGGCTTCTGCGGGTGATGGTCCACCCAGCACCACTTGTCCTTCCCGTCCTGGAACCACCCCTTCGGATTGCTCCACGCCCAGCTGTGCCGGGCGGTGTAGAAGGCCTTCTGGGCGTCGGTGGTGAAGGCCTCCGGCGGGGCGAGAAGCAGCGGCTTCCCGAGCCACATGTACCAGAGCTCCGGGAAGAGCCCCTTCGCGTAGAACTCCTCGTGCAGGCGCTTGAGCGTGTCGGCCGGGTTGCTGTTGAGGATGAAGCTGAGCTGCGGCGTCCGCCCCCCCGCCTTGCGGACGGCGTCGTAGGTCTCGCAGAGCCGGTGGTAGACGGGCTGGTAGGTGATCGCGTTCGTCACGTCAAAGACGAGGACGTCCACCTGGGCGGCGAGAAGGTCCTGGAGGTGCTTGCGGACGACATACGGGTCCTCCATCGTGTAGTAGCCGAGCTCGGGCTCGCCCCAGAAGTGGAAGGCGTTCGGGGGGCCGTAGGCCGGGTTGTCGGGCTTTTCCTTCAGCATGCGGCTGATGTCGTACACGGGACCGTCGCCGCGGTTGGTGATGCATTGGTTGACCCAGAGAAAGTAGAAGATCCCGACGGTCCGGTCCTTCCGGGGCGGGCCGCACTCGGCGAAACCGGGGAGCGTCCGTCCCTGGCCGTCGGTCGCGACCCAGGTGTCGGCGTAGACGTCCCACGGGACGGCGGCCGGCTCCGCAAAAACAGGGGACACGAGAAGGAACCCCATCAGCCCGAGACCGATCCCGCTGCTCATCGCGGCCCTCCTGCCGCTCCCGGTCCCAGCCGCGCCCGGTAGTTGAACCGGTCGTTCGGCGCGGCGTCGCCGTTCAGCGTGAAGTCCGACCACTCCCCTGTCTCCTGGATGTTGTCCGCCCACTTGAAGTCGATCGCCACGGGACCGTCCTTGAGCCCCAGCACGGCCCGGGGAACGGCCAGGACGACCTCGTTCCCGGCCACGCGGAAAGAAACCTCCGCCGCCTTCTCCCACCGGTACGCGCCGCCGGCGTTCCGCTCGAGCGCCGCGGCCTCCGGGCCCGGCGGCGTCCGGTTGACCACGACGTCGTATCCCAGCCAGCCGGTCGTCGCGTCGGCGTCGGTGTCCACGAAAAGCACCATCCACCGCGGATCGGAAGGCGGCGAGAGCGGGGCTGTCGTGCGGGCGTGGAACCAGACGGTGCGGTCGTCCCAGGCCACCTTCGCGGCGACGAGGTCGTTGCGGCCGGTCCGGTTGACATACTGCGCGCACCGGTTCCAGCCGGGGTGGTCGCGCCGGACGGGGTCGCCAACGTCGTCGCGATATTCCGGCTCGATCTCCTTCCAGACAGCGAAGGCGTCATCGAGACGCATCGTTCGTCGCGTGCAGGGCGGCGGCAGCTTCCGCACGCCCTTGTAGCGCCGGACGGCGGAGATGAGCTGGTAGTAGTAGGCGTCCCCGAATCCGCCCTTCATCGGCTCGATGTCGCGGCTGTGCGCCGGGTCGAACTGGTCGACGAACATCACGGGGAGCCGGACGCCGTTGAAGTCGTCGAAGCGCCCGGCGATCCACTCGTTCCAGCCGGTGACGAAGACGAGGCGCGGGTCCTCCCGGAGGGCGTGCGCCCACTGCTCCGCGAAATTGAGGCCGCGAGCGACCGCCTCCGGCGAGTCGTCGTCCGTCCCGGCGTGAAAGCCCCGTCCGCGCGCGCCCGCCTCGCTCAGGCAGCCGAGCCGGCCGCCGACGGCGTTCTGGGCGACGCCGACCGCCATCTGCTCCTTCTCGCCCTTCGCGTTCCGGAACACGTGCTGCGGATGGATCTCCAGCCAGCTCCACATGTCGGCCCGGGTCGGGCCCTTGAAGTAGTCGGGTTGCGGCTTGCGGAAGGTGAAGAAGCGGCGGATCCGGGCCGTCTCGCTGCCGGCGGAGCCGATGCGGAGCGTCCGGTCGCCCGCGACCGGGGCGCCGTCGGCGAAGGCCTGCCCCCTCGGGTAGACGTCCCCCGTGTGGCTCCACCACCCCGCCTTTCCGGACGGGGCGGACATCTCAAGGTAGTACGTGCCGGCCGGGAGGGACGGCGTGAACTCGAGCCCGAGCCAGGCGTTGTCCGCCACCTTCTCGAACCGCTTCGCCGCCAGCCGCTCCCCCTTCGGCCCATCCCGGTGCAGCGCGAGGGTCATGGATGAGTCCGTGGCGGTCCACGTCGGGAAGCACCCCGCGACGGACTCGAAGGGCTTGTCGGCGGCAAAGGACTGTCCCAGCGTGTGCCCCGGCTCCAGGGGCGCCGGCGTGTTCTGCTGGGCGTTCCCGTCGCCCTCCCGGAGCAGCGCGGGGTCGGCCAGGATCAGCGGCTTGCCGTCCCAGGAGAACCAGAGGTCCTTGAACAGGCCGGGCTCGTAGAGGTCGCGCCAGAGCTCCGGGACGACCTTCGCCGGGTCCCAGAACGGGCAGAGGAAGGCGACCTGCGGCGGGCGGCCGCCGTCGCGCCTCACCTCGTCAAAGACCTTGAGCAGGGTCATGTAGTACGGCGTGTAGGTGACCTGGTTCGTCACGTCGAAGACGATCGCGTCGACGCCGGCGTCGGAGAGCATCTGGGCGTGCTTGCGGAGGACGCCGGCGTCGTCGGTGAGGTAGTAGCCGAAGATCGACTCGCCCCAGTGGTGGGGCGCGTGCATCGGCCCCCAGGGCGGGCTGGCCTTCTTCAGCAGGGCGCCCGGGTCCGCCGCGAGGATCTTCGAGATGTCGGGGCATGAGTTTAACCTCAATTCGCCCAAACAG
>CAYUME010000629.1:0-3663 GCA_964445475.1 uncultured Planctomycetia bacterium | reverse complement strand
AGCGACGTCTCGGTCTTGGCGATCGTCGCCTCGACCTCCTCGGGCTTCCCGTTGAAGGCCATCCAGGCGCGCATGACGGAGTGGATCTTCAACCCGACCTTGTCCGCGATCTTCCGGCACTCGGCCGCCTCGTCGGGCGTGACGTCCGCGGCCTGCGTCTCGACGCCGTCGAACCCGCCCGCCTTGAGCGGCTCGAGGTTCTTCTCGGACGGCTTGGCGACAATCTGGGCCCGGAAGAGCTTCGTCTTGAACTCGGCGGCGGCGCGCCGGGCACCCGACAGCCAGGCCACGCCGGCCGCCGCCGATCCGATCGCCACCTCGCGCCGCGTGAGGCCGTCGCCCATGTCCGTCCTCCTGCATGCGGGTCCCGCGGATCCCCGTCCGTCACACGCCGCGAGGCGCCTCCGGTTCCGGGGCGCCCCCCGGCGGCAAAGAACGGTTGACTTTATTCAAGTAACATATATGATACAAATTAGCCTGTCCAGTCCTTTCGTCTTGCCATGAAAGGAGCGACCGATGCAGCCCCCCGCCGGCTCCGCCCCCTCGCGACGCGATCTCCTCCGGAACGCCCTCGCGGGCACGGCCGCTCTCGGCGCGGCGGACTGGGTCCGCCCCCGCCCCGCCGGCGCGCAGGCAGCCAGGAAGTACCTCACGGCCGGCCTCATCGGCTGCGGCGGTCGCGGCAACGGCGCCGCGCACGACTGCCTCGAGGCGGCCGCCCACCTCGGCAACATCGACCTGAAGATCACCGCCCTCGCCGACGCCTACCCCGATCGACTCGAGGGCGTCCAGAAGGGCCTCGCCAAGAAGGGCCACGACGTCACCAAGGACCGCTGCTTCGTCGGCTTCGACGCCTACAAGAAGCTCTGCGCCACGAACGTCGACCTCGTGCTCATGGCCACCACCCCGGCCTTCCGGCCGGTCCATTTCGCCGCCGCCATCGCAGCCGGCAAGCACGTCTTCGCCGAGAAGCCGGTCGCCGTCGACCCGGTCGGGTGCCGGGCCATGTACGCGGCCGGCAAGCTGGCGGAGCAGAAGAAGCTCACGGTCGTCGCCGGGACCTGCCTGCGCCACTCCGCCGGCTACGCCGCGACCCGCACGGTGGTCGCCGAGGACAAGGCGATCGGCACGATCCGCGGCGGCGCGTTCTGGTACAACACCAACCGCCTCTGGCACCGTCCCCGCCAGGCCGGCTGGTCCGATGCCGAGTACCTCGTCCGCAACTGGGTCAACTTCAACTGCATGTCCGGCGACCACATCGTCGAGCAGTACATCCACACCCTCGACATGGCCTGCTGGCACATCGGCGCCCCCCCCGTCGCCGTCGTCGCCGTTGGCGGCCGCGCCCGGCGCCAGACCGGAGACCAGTACGACTACTTCAGCGTCGACTACGAGTTCTCCAACAACGTCCACGTCCACGGCATGTGCCGCCAGGTCAACGGCTGCTGGGGCCGCGCCAACCAGGGGGAGCTCTGGGGCGAGAAGGGCTTCGTCTCCTTCCCCGGCACCGTCACCGACGCCGCCCGGGCGAAGCTCCCCCTGCCCAAGCTCGACTGGCACGGCAACATGTACGTCCAGGAGCACGTCCTCTTCCTCGACAGCATCGTCAGCGGCAAGTCGGTCAACCACACCCGGGACGTGACCGACTCGACGCTCGCGGCGATCATGTCCCGCATCTCCGCCTACTCGGGCCAGCGGGTGACCTGGGACGAGATGCAGAAGAGCGATCTCGCCCTCAAGCCGTCGTCCGCCGATTTCGAGGGCGGCGAGGTGAAGGCGCCGCCGGACGACGTGGTCCCCGTTCCGGGGAAGGCGTGAGCCGCATGGACCAGATCCGGAAGCGGAACGCGAACCGGGAGGCGATCCTCCGGGCGCTCCACTTCGAGGGCCCCCTCCGCCGCGGCGCGATCAGCGCGCGGCTGGGCATCCGCAAGTCGAGCGTGACGAGCCTCTCGTCGGAGCTCCTCGCGGCGAGCCTCGTCGAGGAGACGCGTCCGGGAGCGCCCCGGAGCCCGCTCCGACTCAACGTCTCCCGGCACGCCGTCGTGGCCGCCCGCCTCGCCTCCGGCCACCTCCACCTCGGCCGGGTGCACCTCGACGGCACCGTGTCGGACGAGCGGACCGACGCGCTCCGGCCCGCCGCGCCGGACCGGGCCGTCGGGATCCTCGCCGCGGAGATCGGCCGCCTCCTCGCCCCCGCCACCAACCGGGTCGTGGGCGTCGGCGTCGCCCTCCCCGGCCTCGTCGACCCCTCGACCGGCATCGTCGCCTTCTCCTCCGTGCTCGGCGGCTGGCGCGACGTCCCGCTGGCCGACGACCTGTCCCGACGCCTCGGCCGTCCCGTCCTCGTCGACAACGACGTCCGGTGCCAGCTCTGGGCCGCGGCCTGGTTCGAGCGCTTTCTGCACGAGGCCGACAACCTGCTCTACGTGGGGATCCTGGACGGTGTGGCCTGCTCCCTCATCCTCCACGGCCGCCGCGTGGTCGGCGGCCGCCACGCGGCCGGCGAGATCGGACACGTCCGCGCCGGGACGGAGGGCCGCCGCTGCGCCTGCGGGAAGACCGACTGCCTCGAGACCTACTGCAGCCTTCCCGCCCTGCGCGCGGAGCTCCGTCGCCGCCGTCCCGGCATGCGGATTGAAAGCGCGGACGACCTCGCCCGCCTGGCCGTCGCGGACCCGGCTGCGCGGCGGGCGCTCGACGTCGCGGCCGCCCGCATCGCCCGCGTCATCGCGCCGGTCCTGGCCGCCGTCGACCCGGAGATCGTCGTGCTCGGCAGCGGGTCGCGATCCTTCTCCGAGATCCTCCAGCCCCTTCTCGACCGGGCCCTCCGGGCGGAGCTGGTCGGCCAGACGCCCCGGAAGGCCCTCCTGCGGATCGGGGAGCCCGAGACCCAGGCCAGCCTCAAGGGCATCGCCGGCCTCGTCCTCGAATCGGCCTACCACTCCGGGGAGATCGTCCGGACGCAGCGCCCTGTCCGTCGCCGGGCGTGACGCGCTTCCGCGCGTATCGACGCCTCCCCGCCGCCTCGCGCACGATGAAATCCTGCGCGATTCTGGTAAAATCCGGCCTTGTCGACTCCGGGCCACGGGCCTGATTATTCTCTCCACGCTTGCGGAATGGGACGACATGACCTCCCTCGACGCCATCTTCGCCGGCCCCTGGGGCCCCCTCGTCATCGGCCTCCTCCGCGTGACCGACGTCTCGCTCGCAACCGTGCGCATGATGCTGATCATGCGCGGCGTCCGATGGCTCGTCCCCCTCATCGCCTTCGTCGAGGTGCTGGTCTGGGTTCTGGCGGTGGGCTCGGCGATCCAGAACCTGCAGAGCACCTGGCACCTGATCGGCTACGCGGGGGGATTCGCGGCGGGGAACGTCGTGGGCATGTGGGTCGAGGGGCGTCTGGCCTTCGGATTCGCCAGCGTGCGCATCGTCTCGTCGGACCCGGGCGTGGAGGTGGCCGAGGTGCTCCGGAAGCGCGGGTGCGGCGTCACCCAGTTCTTCGGCCGCGGCAAGTACGGCGAAGTCGAGGTGATCTTCACCGTCGTCCGCCGCAGGGATCTGCCCGCCCTCCTCGCCCTCGTCCGCGAGAAGGACCCGGAGGCCTTCATCACCGTCGAGGAGACCAAGTCCGTCATGCGCGGGTGGCTCTTCTTCGACCGG
>CAYUME010000628.1:0-3664 GCA_964445475.1 uncultured Planctomycetia bacterium | reverse complement strand
CGTGGAGGGCCCTCGTGTAGGCGGCGTTCGAGGCGGCGAGCTGCGCGGGGAGGCCCGCGGCGCCGAAGTAGAACATCCCGTCCACGACATCCGCCCATTTCTTGTGATGCTTCACGACGGCATCGTACGACGGCAGCTCCGTCACCGGCTCCGGGTAGAAGTAGGGAACGAAGAAGACCCCGATACCGTCCGCCTTGAGGGGGGCGAAGACCTTCTCCTTCCACGGCACGCCGGAGGCGGCGAACGTGGAGACGACGACGCGTCCGCCGTGGAGGAATTGGGCGGGGTGGCGCGCGTAGGTCCGGACCATGTCGAGGATGTAGTCGACGTTGCCGAGGTCGACGGAGAAGAAGAGCTTGAAGCCGGTGCCCAGATCCCGGGCCGCCTGGTAGATCTGGGCGGTGCGCCGAGGATAGTGGGGCTCGTTGTGCCAGGCGCCGCAGTTGAGGGCGAAGCCGTCGATGCCGGCGGCCTGGGCCTCGCGGATCTCGCGCTTGTAGCTCTCGACGCCCTCGCCGTAGGTGGCGAAGCAGACCATGTAGTGGGCGAAGACGCGCTTCGGAGCGGGGGCGGGCGCAGCGGGGCCTGCGGGGGCGGCGTGCAGGACAAGACCGGCCAGGGCGAATAAAGCGTGGAAAGAAAGCGTGAAGAAAGGCTTCTTCATGTTCACGGCTCCCGAATCGGCGTTATCCGGGGCGGGGATGCCCACCTCCGCCACGGCGGGATACGGACGGGCTACGGCGGGCCCTCCGTGGCTTCGCGCGAAGGCGGGGAATACCGCCCCTCGTTTCGCAGTATACAGAAGGATGCGGCAGGGCGATATGACGTGTTCCACCCGCGAAACGCCTTGACCCCTCCGCCGCGCGGGCTATACTTCGGATATCCCAGGAGGACGCCCATGATCACCCGCATCCGGAAATGGGGCAACAGCCAGGGGCTCCGCATCGCCCGGACCCTGCTCGCCGACGCGCGTATCGCCGTCGGCGACGAGGTCGACCTCCTCGTCCAGGACGGCGCCATCCTGGTCCGGCCAGCCGGCCGCGTGCGGGGCAAGCACAGCCTCCGCAAGCTGGTGGCACGCATCCCCAAGGGGCATCGCCCCGAAGAGGTCGACACGGGCCGTCCCGTCGGGAAGGAGGCCTGGTAGATGCCCGGCTACGCGCCCCGGAAGGGCGACTTCATCGCCCTCGACTTCGATCCCCAGTCAGGCCACGAACAGAAGGGCCGACGGCCCGCCTTGGTCGTCAGCAACGACCTGTTCAACCTGCGCACCGGCCTCGTCATGGCCTGCCCCATCACCCGCACCGATCGGAATTACCCCTTCCATGTCGCCATCCCCGCCGGGGCGCTGGTGACCGGCTTCGTCATGGTGGACCAGGTCAAGTCCCTCGACTACAGCAGTCGGCATGCAAAGCGGATCGACAAGGCGCCCGTAGCCCTTCTGGACGAGGTGTTGGCCATCCTGGACGCCTGCCTGTATTGAAGGCCGCGTATCTGGCGTCGAACCTCGCTCTCGCGCCTCGAGGCCCGGCCCCCCGTCGGCCCGGCCATCGCGGCGCCGCGGCGGGTGGGGGGCGTCGGGACGCCCGCGGCCCTCGCCCGCCGCGACCCGTACGCCCTGTTCGACGCGCTCGCCGCGCGCACCGGACGACGGCACGATCCCTGCCTCCTCGACGTCTTCATCGCCGCCACGCGATTCATGAACGGGGGACCCGCCAAGCCGTGGTGGTCGTATACGGCGGAACGGAAGGCGCGTCTGGACAAGGCACAGCGGACGGGCGCCGCGAAGGCCTGACCTTATCGCGCGTCCGGCGTCGTCGCCGGCGGGGGGACGTCCAGGCGATCCCGGCGCAGGACCCAGCGCATCAGCGCCCCCGCCTCCCCCCCCCGCCGCCGCCCGGAGAGGCCCCCGGAGAGGAGCCCGCCGGGGGGCCCGGAAGCCGCCCCCCCGCCCGGCGGCGCCCCCCGCCTCCCCCACCCGCAGCAGCAGGCAGAGCCCCCCGTAGAGCAGCGCGCCGGCGGCCACGGAAGCCGCGACCGCGACGGACTGCGCCCCCAGCGTCGCGTGTCCCAGGACGCCGTCGACCGCCCCGTGCAGCCAGAAGACGACGCCTCCCATAGCCGCCGCCGCCACCGCCATCCGCGCCAGCGCCCCCGCGCCCCCCCCCTCCGTGTAGCACCCGACGCGCCGCCGGAGGACGGCCCCGAGGATCCCCGCGTTGACGACCGTCGCCAGCATCGTCGAGAGCGCCAGCCCCGCGTGCCCCATCGGGCCGACCAGGAGGGCGCTTGCGGCGATCTTGACCGCGATCCCGCCGGCGCTCGCCGCGAGGGGCACCCGCGTCTCCCCCATCGCGTAGAACGTCGGGACGAAGATCTTGATCGCCGAGTAGGTCAGGATGGCGGCGGCGAACCAGAGCAGCGCGCCCGCCGTCGCCTGCGTGTCCTCGGGCGTGAACCGTCCGTGCTCGTAGAGGAGGCGCACGACGGGGACGCGCAGGGCGATGAGCCCCGCCATGGCGGGCAGGGCGAGCGCGGCGGTGAGCCGCACCGCGCGCCCGAGCGCCGCACGTATCTCCCCCGTATCCCCCGCCGCCGCGTGCCGCGAGGCCTCGACCAGGTGCGCCGTCCCGATCCCGACGCCGACCACCCCGATCGGCAGGTACATGATCCGGAAGGCGAAGTTCAGCCACGACAGCGGGCCGTCCCCCGGGATCTGGGAGGCGAACTGGGTGTCGATCAGGATGCTCACCTGGACGATCGCCATACCGATCACGGCCGGACCCATCATCCGGGCGATCCGCACGAGCCCCGGATCCTTCAGGTCCCAGACCGGACGGTAGCGGTACCCCGCGCGCCAGAGCAACGGCAGCTGCACGACGAGCTGGAGCGCGCCCCCCGCCACCGCCCCCACCGCCAGGGCCGCCACCGGGTCCAGCCCCCACCGCGGCATGACGCCCGGCAGCGCCAGCGCACAGGCGATCATCGCCACGTTGAAGAGGGCCGGCGACAGCGACGGGACGAAGAACCGCCCGCAGGCGTTCAGCGCCCCCATCGACAGGGCCGCCAGCGACACGAGCACCAGGAACGGGGCCGTGATCCGCGTCAGCAGCGCCGCCAGCCCCCGCTTGTCGCCGCCGTACCCCGTCGCGAGGGCGGTCACGACCTCCGGGGCGAAGACGACGATCCCGACGGTGATCAGTCCCAGGAGGACGACCAGCACGTTGAGGACGACGTTGAAGAGGCGCCAGGCGCGCGCGCGGTCTTCGCGCAGGGCGGCGGTGAAGTTCGGGACGAAGGCGGCGCTGAGGGCCCCTTCCGCGAAGAGGTCGCGCAGCAGGTTCGGGATGCGGAAAGCCAGGAGGAAGACGTCGGTCGCGGGCCCGCGGCCGGCACCGAAGACGGTGGCGATGACCTGTTCGCGCACCAGGCCGAGGAGTCGGCTGATGAGGGTCGCCCCGGCGACCGACCCCGCGCGGCGGGCCAGCTGCGTGCTCGCTTCCGGCATCCGGTCACTCCGGGGGCCGCAACGGGGTCCGGGCGGGCACCGTCGCCCGGTGGCGCGGGGTGCGACCTGGTGGCGCACGCCGTCGCCGGCGACCTCGGCATCGCCCAGGGAGCCCCCGACCGGTCCCCACCGGGACGATCGACTGCGGACGCGAGT
>CAYUME010000627.1:0-3666 GCA_964445475.1 uncultured Planctomycetia bacterium | reverse complement strand
GTCTTCACGCAGTGGACAAAGTCGCCGAAGATCCCCCCGCGGCCCTTGTAGTGGGGGATGTGGATGTCGGGCGCCGGCCCCCACTGCCCCTCCTTCGCGTCGCGGCGCGGGAGATCGCCGCCCGTGCCGCGGATGGAGAGGATGCCGCCCCAGCCGCCGCCGTGGTAGATCTTGACGCCGTTGGCGAAGGTGTAGGTGAGCCGCTCCACGCCCTTCCCGTCGGGGGGCTCGACCTTGACGGGGCCGGTGCGATGGAGGCCGCAGGCGAAGAGGGCGCCGCCGAAGGTGTGCGCGCCCCAGTCGTTCATGCCGCCGCCGGAGTAGTCGCGCCACGGGCGGAAGTTGAGCCGGCCGCGGTTGAAGGGAACCCAGGGGGCGGGGCCGAGCCACATGTCCCAGTCGATCCCCTCGGGGACCGGTTCGGGCGGCAGGCTGCAGGGCGAGGAGGGGCCGCCGACGTTCACGTACGCCTCCCGCACCTCCCCGATCCGGCCGCCCCGGATCATCTTGTGGAACCAGTTGTAGTCGTCCCAGACCCGCTGGCTGCCGCCGGAGAAGACGCGTCCGGTGCGGCGGGCGGTCTCGACCAGGATCTGCCCCTCGCGGATCGTCAGCGTCTCCGGCTTCTCGCTATAGACGTCCTTTCCCGACTTCATCGCCTCGCAGGCGATGATCATGTGCCAGTGGTCGGGGGTGGCGATCAGGACGACGTCGAGGTCGTCGCGCCGGAGGACCGCACGGTAGTCGCCGACGAGGGCGCAGTCCTTGTTGCCGTATTTGCCGTCGACCGTGGCCTTGGCGGCCTCGGCGTGACCCCGGATGACGTCGCAGACGGTCAGGACGCGGATCTCGGGGAATCCGAGGAACCCGCCCATGTCGCCCCGCCCCTGGCCGCCCATGCCGATGCACCCCATGGTGATCTTGTCATAGGCGCCGAAGGCCCGGCCCGGCACGAAGAACGGGACGGCGAAGGCGGCGGCCCCCGCGCCCGTCGCCCGCCCGAGGAAACGGCGCCGCGACATCCGAAGATTTCGGATCATGTCCCGTTCCCCAAAGAGGAAGTCCCGAAATACAGGTCCGTCTACCGGGCGTCCACGTGCAGGCCGACGACATCCCCGCCGTCGCGACGGACGATGCGGCAGCCGAATCCCCACGGCCCGTCGTGATTGGTCACCTTCAGCCGAAGGTCGTTCCAGCCCGCCCGGAGGCGGGCGTCCGCCGTGTCCTGCCGCGGCCCGAGGGCCCGGTCGGCGTTGTTGGCGTGGACCAGCGTCCCGTTGAGCCAGACCTTGATGGCGTCGTCGCTTCCCAGTTCCAGCCGGACGTCCTGGGCCACGGGCGACCAGACGTGCGTGCGGAGGTACGCCGCCACGTTGTAGCGCTGTCCCAGCGCGGCGTGAAGATCGATGTCCCAGTCCCCGATGCCGGCCGCGACGGGCGCCCAGGCGCCCTCGACCCCGCCCGGCTGCTCGGGGGGAAAGCGGACGTCGAAGAGCTCCCGGGCCTCCCGGCCCGGCACGGCGTACGGTCCGGCGCTGCGCCACCCGAGGATGAAGCCGCGCGTCGTCTCGAGACGGTTGTCCTCGCCGGGGTGGATCGACCCCGTCTCCCCGGCACCGATCAGCCGCTCGACGAACAGGCCGCTCAGGTGGACGGCCCCCTCGGAGACCGCCACCTCCAGCCGCCGGCCGGCCGCGCCGTCGTCCGCCAGCCGCGCCTCGAAACGGGTCCCCTCGACCCGGACCGTGCCGAGGCGCGTCCGGACGAGGAACGACCCGACATGGCGGTCCACGTCGCACGCCAGCCGGCCGCGGTCGAGGCGAACCTGCTCGGCCCCCTCGCGCCCTTCGACAAGGAGCGTGCCGGCGGGCTCGAGCCGGAGCCGGCAGTAGCCGCCCAGGTCGAGCCGGACCGGGTCCTCGTACGCGGTCACGGAGACGCCCCGGACGATGGGGATCCCGCCGGCGAGCAGCCCGTAGCCGGGCGTCGTCGGCCGCGTCAGCAGCCACCCCGCGACCAGCGCGACCGGGACCGCCGCCGCGGCCAGGCCGAGACCGAGCCGCCGGCGCCATCTTCGGGCCCGTGACGCGCCCGGCAGGGCAATCCCGAGCCTCCGGCCGATCGCCCGGAGGAGCCGGGAGCCCGAAGGCGCGACGGCCCCGACGGCGAGGGAGGCGCACCGACGCGCCTCCGCCTCCGTCACCGGCCGGAGCGCCGCGTCCATCTGCAGGTCCAGTCGGACCTGACATTCGAACCGGGCGCGCGCGTCGGCATCGCGCCGCAGGATCTCCTCGAGCGCGAACCGATCCCCGGCCTCCAGCCCGCCCTGGAGGTAGCGCTCGATGTGCAGCGCCAGATCGTCGTGCGTCATGGGAGGGGATCGCTCCCGGCCATGCAGGACCGGAGGGTCTCGCGGATGCGGAAGAGCGTCACGGCCACCCAGGACTCGGAGCGGCGGAGGAACTGGGCGATCCGGCGGATGGGCAGGCGCTTCTCGTAGCGCCGGGCCACCAGGGCGCGCGAGTCCGGCCCGAGCCGCTCGAGACACGCGCGAAGCCGCAGCGTCCTCGACTCGTCCGGCGGGTCGGGGGCCTGGAGCGAGGAGAGGCCGGCCCGTACGAGCAACCCCTGCAGCAGGTCCCCCTCAACCTCCACGGTGCGGGCCCGCTCGCGGAGCTCGCGCAGCAGCAGGTTGCGAGCGAACCCCTTCAGCCACGACAGGAAGGTGCCGCGCGGCTCATACCGGCGGATGTTCTCGTAGCACGCCACGAAGGCGGCCTGGACGACCTCGTCGACCATGTCCGGGCTGCTGGCGTAGGTGGAAACGAAGATGCGCACCTCGCGCTGGAGGGAGAGGACGATCTCCGAGAAGGCCTCCGTGTCGCCGGCCTGCGTCCGCCGGGCAAGGGCGTCCAGGACCTCGGGCGCCGGGAACCGGGCCTCGGAGAGACGGGAAGGATCCATCGACTCGGCTCAGGCCTCGGGGACCACGCGGACGACCGCCACGGGCCCGCGCACCGGCGAACCCCCTGACCGTATTGCCCCGGCTCCGGCGCGCATTACATCCATTTCGGCACGACCCGGCCGGGCCGGGAGGCAAGGAGAGGAGGCCCTCCCGCTACCGCTCCGGCAGCGCGGCCAGAACCTTCTTCATGAGAAGGGCCTCCCATGCGAGATCACGCCCGGCTCACAGCTTCCACGGCTCCCGCAGCGGCCGCGCGAGGAGCGCCGCCGCCTCGTCGTCGCCGACGATCTCCTCCTTCGCCGGGTCCCACTGGATCTTGCGCCCGAGGCGCATCGCGATGTTGCCGAGGTGCGCGACGCTGATCGTCCGGTGCGCCGTCTCGATCGGCGCGGCCGCCGGCTTCCGCGACTTCACGCAGTCCAGGAAGTTCCCCTGGTGGTCGTTCTTGCTGTCGTACAGGTGGACCTCGTCCGGCTTGATCTCGGACGCGAAAATCCCGGCCGGCTCGCTCTTCCCCCCAGGTCGATCCACCCGTCGGTGCCCTCGAAGCGGACACCGACGTTGCCGTTCTTGACGACGACCTTGACGCCATCGGCATACGTGGCGGTGAACTCGAAATCGGTGGCGGTGTTGTAGAGCCCGTCACGCGCCGGCCACGTCGCCTTTCCCTCGACCTCGACGGGGCCGCCCTCGTCGCGCCC
>CAYUME010000626.1:1855-3672 GCA_964445475.1 uncultured Planctomycetia bacterium | reverse complement strand
AGGCTCTGCTTGTAGGCGTTCGGCTCCAGGTCGTACCACTGCATCAGCGTCTCCAGCGCGCGCTCGGGCTGCCCTGACCGGTCCAGCGTGTCCGCGAGGGACTCGTACGCCGCGAAATGAAGCGGGTCCATGCGGATGGCGGTCTCGAAGGACTTGATCGCGTCCGCGTGGCGTCCCAGGCCGACAGCGGCACACCCGAGCGAGTTGTGCAGGACCGGTCCGCCCCCCCCGAGCGACAGCGCCTTCTCGAAGTCCAGGACGGCCTCCGCGTAGTCGTTCAAGGTCATGGCCAGCTCGCCCAGGTGGATGAAGGGGATCGGGTCCCTGGGGCTCTGTTCGATCAGCGCCTTCGCGATCTCCCGGATCTTGTCCGCCAGGGCGGGATTGCGCGTGCTGGCCCATTGACCCCGGTAAAGGTCGATCAGCAGGGCCTTCAGGTCGCGATCCTCCGGGTGCAGGCGAAGCGCCTGTTCCGCGAGGCGGCCGGCGTCGCTGGTCAGGCCGGCCCGCAGGTTGGCGCGCGCCAGAGCCGGGCAGAGGCGAAGCTCGCGGAGCGTGTCGTCGCCCGGGGGCGTGATCGGCGGAATCAGGCGGGACCGGAAGCGGAACAGGCTGATCACCACGCCCCGGTCCGAGTTGACGCTGTGCAGGTGGCGGGGGGCCTCGAATTCCACGACGGGGAAATCATCGGTGTTGAGCGGAATGCGCGACAGGGTCTCGGCGACCACCGGGCGTCCCGGCGTGATCCCGAGATTCTGGTCGAGGTCCTCCGGGTTCAGGACCAGGAGCGAGAGCAGCCGGGTCGCGGTGGAGAGATTGATCGTCGACAGGTCGTGATGGATCGCCGGGCGCGCCATGCGGGCCTTCAGGCGGGACAGGTCGAAGGCCATCGGCCGGGAGGAGCCGGCCAGGAAGAGGTCGCCCGGGTGTTCGGCGTAACCGATCAGGAGGGCGTGGTCGAACACCGAGCGGAAGGTCTTGATGAGGGAATACACCAGCTCGGGGGTCATCGAGTAGGTGTGGAGCCACTGGAAGGCGATCCCGTCCTCCTTCGTGATCCGGCGTAGATTCCGGAAGTGCTCCAGCGTGAAAAGGTGGGACGGGCCGGAGAGCCAGGGGTTGGACGGCTCGGAGATGACGACGTCGTAGCGCTCCGACGTCACGGCGCAGTGATGGCGCGCGTCCTGGACCAGCAGCCTCAGCTTGGGATGGCCGGGATGCGGGGGGACGCGCTCCGGGTCGGGAAGGACATCGCCGTGGTCGGCGGCGAAGAGCCGGGACGCGCGGACGACCGCGGCCTCGATCTCGACCACGTCGACGCGGTTCACCTCGTCAAAGCGCGTCACCGCGCCCGCCGTGATGCCGCTGCCCAGCCCGATCACGAGCACGGCGCGGGGATCGGGATGGATCAGGAGGGGCAGGTCCGCCAGCAGGATCTCCGTGTGGATGTCGGTCAGGTTGGAGGCGTCCGTCTTCCCGTCCACCTTCAGCCAGCGGTACTCGGGGTTGTTGGAGAAGGCGCTGACCGTCACGACGCAATTGATGCCCTCCTCGTAGAACAGGAGATGGCTTCGGCTGAGGAACTTCACCAGGTTGCGGCCGTCCGGGTGCGAGTAATACTGGGATGCGTAGGTGTGAATTCCGCTGGTGATGAGGCTCGGGTTCCAGAAGAAGCCCGGGGCCAGGCGGCGCTCCTGCCGCTCGTTTTCGCGCTCGACGGACGCGCAGGCCGAGCAAAATCCCCGGTGCGGGAAGGGGGTGCCGTCGTCCGGCGGCGGCGACGGATGCCATACGGACTTGCCGCAGCGCAGGCAGGC
>CAYUME010000626.1:0-1845 GCA_964445475.1 uncultured Planctomycetia bacterium | reverse complement strand
GGTCGCAACCGGAGGCAGCTCCAGGATGGGGGGGCGGATGTCCGGAGAGGGGAAACAGAGCGGGACGAGCAGGAAGGAGGCCGCCAGGGTCGCGACGACGGCCGCCTGGCGACGTCGCGGCGAGGCGCCCAGGAACGCGGCGGCCGACGCGCATCCCAGGTTGATGAGGGAGGCCGCGATCAGGGTCTGCTCCATGCCGATCCAGGGAATCAGGAGGAACCCGGCTGCGAAGGAGCCGGCGATCCCCCCCAGCGTGTTGGCGAAGAAGATCTCGCCGATCCGGCGCCCCAGGCGCGACAGGTCCCGGGCGTAGAGCTTCCCCAGGACCGGAAACGTCACCCCGATCAGGAACGTGGGGACGATCAGCACGACGAAACAGAGGGCAAAGCGGAACGAGGTCAGCAGCACGTGGCTGTCATGCAGGCTCGGGAACGCCCGGAGATACAGCCACGGCAGGTTGCCGAAGACCGGGAGCAGCGCCAGGGCCGTGACGCCCACCAGGCCTTCGATCACGGCGAAAAAGAGGAAGAGATCCCGGTTCCGGTCGATGCGGCGCGAGAGGACGAAGCTGCCGAGCGCGAGGCCCACGAGGAAGGTCGACAGCATGATGCTGAACGCCTGCACGGCACCGCCCAGGACGAGCGTGAGGACGCGGGTCCATGCGATCTCGTAGAGGAAGGAGGCGAAGCCGGCCGAGGCCGCAATGCCCAGCAGCCACACGTGCGCCCGCGAACGCTCCGGTGAGGCCGGATCCCGGTCCGCGACCGTCGGCCGGACGCCGTCCCGCGCGCCGCTCGCGGGATCCGTGACGTCCCGGGGCTCGCCCCGGGGGGGCGTCCCCGCGAACCCGGCCGTCTGCTGTGTCGTGGATCGCTGCAGCCCCCAGGCCAGGAGGGCGGCGATCCCGTTGAGTCCGGCTGCAAACCACGTGGTCCCGCGAAGGCCCAGGGTGGTGATGAGGGCGAAGCCGGTGAGGACGACGCCGACCGCCGCCCCGAACGTGTTGAGGCCGTACAGCAGCCCCAACCGGCGGCCAAAATGATCCAGCCGCTCGACGATCTGACGGGTCAGCACGGGCAGCGTGGCCCCCATCAATCCCGTCGGGACGATCAGGACCGCGAACGCGAGCGCGAATCGGAGGAGGTAGGACGGCCAGATCGGAAGCTCCACGTGACGGAGGATCGCGTAGTAGACGAGCTCGACGCCGTCCAGGAGCCAGGGGGTGAGCGCCCCGTAGATTCCGACGGCCAGCTCGAGACCGGCGTATACGAGGAGCGGATTCCCGCGGCGGTCGATGAAGCGGCCGGCCAGGAGGCTTCCGATGGCCAGGCCGGCCATGAAGGCCGTCAGGATCGTGGAGATGGCCAACGACGTGGCGCCGAGCGTCAGGAAGAGGCGACGCGTCCAGACCACCTGGTAGACGAGACCGGCGGCGCCCGAGATGAAGAAGATGAAGAGCAACAGCGCGAAGGCCCCCCGAGGCGATCCCGCCCGCGGGGGGCCGGTGGGATCGGCCGCAGGCCGGGGCGACGACGGGAGGGAGAGCGGGTCGGATGACACCGGGGGGAGGGGGTCGCTCACGCGGATCCTCGCCAAGGATGGATGACGTAGACGCTCCCGAGCTCCATCGAGGTCTGACGGAGTCTAGCGCAAGACTTCCCGCGGTGCAAATCGGAAAAGGCGTTTTGCCTTTTGTTGAAAGCGGGCCGCGCACCGGGGCCGTGAAAAGCGGGACGCCCGGGATGCCGATGCGCAGTGCTCGACAAGACGGCGATCATCCGCTATGATAGGGCGCCGCCGGGGTGGTGGCGAGCGCATGGAGATCCCGCATGGACGACCCGAAGA
>CAYUME010000625.1:0-3678 GCA_964445475.1 uncultured Planctomycetia bacterium | reverse complement strand
TTTCGCCCATTGTTGCCGTTGGAAGCCCCGCCTTTAGGCGGGGAGGCTTCACTCCGTCCCGTCTCCCCCGATGCAGACGAGGTGCCGGACGGTCCGGAGGTAGATCCGCCCACGGGAGAGGGCGGGGGAGGCGAAGCAGGCCTCGCCGAACGCGTTCCGGCTCAGTACCTTGAAAGCGGGGCCGGCCTCGAGGACGTGCGTCGTCCCCGCGTCGTCCGGGAAGTAGAGCCGCCCGTCCGCCGCGACGGGCGACGCGCTGTGGTGGGGGCCGAGCCGCTCCATCCAGGGCCGCCTGCCCGTCTTCGCCTCCAGGCAGCTGGCGACGCCGCCGTCCGAGACGACGTAGAAGTGCGGCCCCCACGCGACCGGCGAGGGGACGTAGGAGACCCCCCGCGTGTCGCGCCAGAGGATGTGCGTCTTCGTGACGTTCCCCTCCCCGTCCGGCCGGATCCCGAGCAGGTGGTGGTCGGGGTACCCGCCGGTGACGAAGAGGACGCCCTCGGCGTGGACGAGGCTGGCGACGAACTGCTCCGTCGGGCCGTCGACGAGCCAGAGCGGCTTCCCCGTGCCGGGGTCGTAGGCGGCGACGCACTTGCTCCCGCTGAGGACGAGCTGGGGGCGCCCGGCGAGCTCGAAGACCACGGGCGGGACGTAGGATCGCGTCCGGTTCGGGCGGTCCGCCCGCCAGCGCTCCGCCCCCGTCTCCCGGTCCAGCGCCACGATCCACGCCTCGGCGTCCTGGTCGCCGTTGAAGACGACCGTGTCCTTGTAGAGCACCGGCGAGCTGCAGAACCCGTGCTTCGCGTGGAACTCGCCCGGCGAGACCGACCAGGCCGGGGTCCCGTCGAGATCGTAGGCATAGACCCGGAATCGGGCGCCGTCGAGGAAGGCGACCCAGACGCGGCGGCCGTCGGTGACGGGCGTGGAGCTGGCGAAGCTGTTGAGGGTGTGCTTCCCCTCCAGGTCCGTCGTGAGGACGAGCCGGTCCCAGAGGATCCGCCCGTCGCGCCGGTCGAGGCAGAGGAGGCGGCGCTCGCGCTTCACCTCGACGCAGGTGGTGAGCAGGATCCGGTCGCCCCAGACCACGGGAGAGGAATAGCCGCGGCCGGGGAGGGGGGCCTTCCAGCGGACGTTTTCGGTGGCGGTCCAGCGGGACGGGAAGGAGGTCTCCGTGGAGGTGCCGTCGCCGCGGGGCCCGCGCCAGCCCGGCCACTCCTCGGCGGCCGCGACGAGGGCCGGGAGCAGCCACACGAGCGCGTGCAGGGCGGCGCGATGCGGCATCGTCGTCTCCCGGTTTCAGGGGCGGGACCGCCGGATTTCACCGCGAAGACACACCGCCACAAAGACGCACCAGGAACCGCTTAGGTGCTTCCGGGTGTCCTTGTGGCGAGAAACGGAGGGCTCATTTCGCCGGGCCCAGGAACCGGTCGACGTTCTCGCGGGTCACGAGCTGGAAGGGGATGTAGACGGCCTTCTCGACGGGCTGCTTCCGGGCCAGCTTCGCGGCGGCCTCCACGGCGCCGGCGCCCTGGCCGCGGGCGTCCTGGAAGACGGTGGCGTCCAGGCGGCCGTCCTTCACGGCCCGGAGGGCGTCGGCGATGGCGTCGACGCCCACGACGATCACCTTCTCCTTCCGCTTCGCCCGTTCGAGCGCCAGCAGCGCGCCCATCGCCATCTCGTCGTTCTGGGCGAAGACGGCGTCGAGCGCGTCGCCGTGGGCCTGGATCCAGTTCTCCATCAGCGTCATCGCCCGGGCGCGGTCCCACTCGGCGGTCTGGTCGGCGACGAGCGCGAGGCCGGTGTGCTTCGCGAGGACGGCGCGGGCGCCGCGCTCGCGCTGGATCTGGGCGGCCTGGCCCATGAAGCCGTGCATCATCGCGACCTTCCCCTTCCCCCCCAGCCGCGTCGCGATGTACCCCATCGCCAGCTCCGCCGACTCCTCGTCGCGGGAGCCGACGAAGGCGTCGGGGGCCGAGCGCGTCTCGGAGTTGACGTTGACGATCGGGATGCCGGCGGCGCGGGCCTTGTCGACGGCCGGGGCGCTCCCCTCCACCTCGCAGGGGTTGAGGATGATCGCGTCGACGCGCCGGGCGATGAAGGTCTCGACCTGCTGGACCTGCCGGAGGGCGTCGCGCTGGGCGTCCTTGATGTCCAGCTCCACGTCGAGCGCCCCGGCCTTCTCGCGCATGGCCGCGTCGAGCATGACGATGAACTCGTTGGAGAGGTTGAGGAGGGAGACGCCGATGCGGGGCCTGCCGCCGGCGGGCGGCTCCGACGGGCCGCAGGCGGCGGCGAGGACCGCGGCGAGGGCGGCGGCGGCGAGCTTCGGACGGCGCGTGACGCGCATGGGAGCCTCGCGAAAATCCGTGGAATCCGTCTTCCCTTCGGGGGGGACCGGGGACGGGGAGCACCCCCGCCGGTCGTCCCGCGTCACGCCCCCCGCTTCGTCTTCCGGTCGATCAGGACGGCGCCGACGATGATCGCCCCCTTGACGATCTGCTTATAGTACGACGAGACCTCGAGGAGGTCGAGGCCGTTGTCGATCACGCCGAGGAGGAGGACGCCCAGGAGGGTGCCGCCCACGCCGCCGACCCCGCCCGAGAGGCTGGTCCCGCCGATCACGGCGGCCGCGATGGCGTCCAGCTCGTAGGCCATGCCGGCGTTGGGCTGGCCCGTCGTGATGCGCGCGGCAAGGATCACGCCCGCCAGCCCGGCCAGCGCGCCGCAGAGGGCGTATGCCGCCACCTTGACGCCGCCGACGCGGATGCCGCAGGCCCGGGCGGCCTCCTCGTTGCCGCCGACGGCGTAGACGTACCGTCCGTGGCGCATGTGCCGCAAATACAGGAAGCCGACGCCCGACACGACGGCCAGGATCAGGACCGGGATCGGGAGCCCGACCGCGTCGCCGCCGATGGCGAGGAAGCCGGGGGCGAGCGGCGAGACCGGCTTGCCGCCGCTGAGGACGAGCGCCGCCCCCCGCGCCACCGTCATCATGCCCAGCGTCACGATGAACGGGGCGACGCGTCCGAGCGTCACGGCCAGCCCGTTGACGACTCCGCAGGCCGCTCCGGCCAGCACGCCCGTCGCCACCGCGACGCCCGCCGGCCACGCGCCCGGCAGCCGGGCGGCGAGCGCGGCCGCGACGCCGGCCAGGGCCACCACCGACCCCAGCGAGAGATCCACCCCGCCGGTGAGCAGGACGACCGTCACCCCCACCGCCAGGATGCCGTTGATCGAGACCTGGAGGAGGACGTTGAGGAGGTTGGCGGACGAGAGGAAATGAGGCCGGGCGAGGGCGAGGGCGGTCCCGATGACCACGAGGGCCACGAGAAGGCCGTACCAGCCGCGCCAGCCCCGCATCCGGTCGCGTATCGGCATGCGCAGGGTCGCTCCCGAGGGCCGGCCCGTCCCGGCGACGCCCGACGGGGGCGGTCGCGCAGCCGGACGGATCCGATCGACAACTCCGGACGGAAACTGAAGCGACGACGACCGGCCCCGTCTCCGGCCGCTCAGGCCGGCACCGCATGCCGCATCACGTCCTCCTGCGAGGCCCGCCGGGCGTCCAGCGCGGCGGTGACGACGCCCTCCCGCAGGACCAGGAGGCGGTCACAGAGGGCGAGCAGCTCGGGCAGCTCGGAGGAGGCGAGGACGACGGCCTTGCCGCGGCGGGCGAGCTCG
>CAYUME010000624.1:0-3686 GCA_964445475.1 uncultured Planctomycetia bacterium | reverse complement strand
ATCGACGGGAGCGGCACCGTGGAGCCCTTCTACACCTACGCCGGGCCCGGCGGCCTCCACGAGCCCCGCCCGCTCGCCCCCCGTCCCCGCGAGGCCGTCATCCCCCCGCGCGACCGGCCCGGCGAGCCGGTCGGCGCCTTCGTTCTCGCGGACGTCAACCGGGGGAGAAACCTGGCCGGGGTGAGGCCCGACGACGTGAAGCGGCTGCTCGTCCTCGAGTCGCTCCCCAAGCCGGTCAACTTCAGCGGCGGGCCGGACGCGCTCACGTGGCTCGGGACCTTCACGCTCGAGCGCGTGCTCGGGACGGTCCCCGTCGAGGCGGACGGCTCGGCCTACTTCGAGGCCCCCGCCAATCGCCAGCTCTTCTTTGTGACGCTCGACGGGGCCGGGAACTCCGTCAAGCGGATGCAGAGCTTCACGGGCGTGGCGCCGGGCGAGACGCTGGGCTGCGTCGGATGCCACGAGCGGCGGGAGACGACCGCGGCCCCCGCTTCCGCCGGGACGCTCCGGGCCGTGCGCCGCCCGCCGAGCCGGATCGAGCCCTTCGCGGGATTCCCGGACGTGATCGACCTCCGGCGGGACGTCCAGCCGATCCTCGACCGCCACTGCGTCTCCTGCCACGGCCCGGCGCGGCGCGACGGGGGCGTCCTGCTCACCGGCCACATGGGCCCGCACTGGACGCACAGCTACTTCGCCCTGCTGGCGAGCCGCCAGGTCGCCGACGGCCGGAACGGCTTCGGGAACCAGCCGCCCCGGACGATCGGCTCCGCCGCCAGCCCGCTGCTGAAGAAGCTCGATGGGAGCCACTACGGCGCGACGCTCACGGAACGCGAGCGTCGCATGATCTGGCTCTGGATCGAGAGCGGCGCGACGGCCGCCGGCACCTACGCGTGTCTCCGCAACAGCGCCCAGCAGGGGGCGGCGGGCCACGCCGCGGGACTCGTCCTGGGCGCGCAGAAGGGCGTCCTGAAGCGCCGGTGCGGCGCGTGTCACGACCTCGACAACCCCGCCAGCGAGACGGGCCGCGCCCTCCCCTTCCAGCCCGACTTCAAGGACCGGCGGAAGCGCGAGCGGGACGAGGGGCCGGTCGCCCCCTACGAGCGCATCGTCTACGCGAACGACCCCTACCAGCGCTACAGCGCCAACATCCTGCTCGACTTCACCGAGCCGGCGTCGTCGGGCCTCCTCCTCGCCCCGCTCGCGAAGGCGGCGGGCGGCTGGGAGCGGTGCGGGAAGCCGGTCTTCGCCGACGCGAACGACCCCGATCACGGGAAGCTCCTCGCGGCGATCGCGCAGGGAAAGACGGTCCTGGAATCAGCGGGGAACTTCGGCCACGCGACCTTCCGGCCGAATCCGCAGTACGTCCGCGAGATGAGGCGGTTCGGGATCCTGCCGGCGGCCGCCGACCCGGCAACGGCAAAGCTGGACGTCTTCGCCATCGACCAGCAGTACTGGCGGTCGCTCTGGGGCGGGTGACGCCCGCTGTGGCGAGGCCGGGGCGGCGGCTCGGAATCCGTTCGCGCGCGTCCCCTCGAGCCGTCGATTTGCTGGTTATTAAAACCAGTACGCCAGATTCTGTGCGCGACGGGGCCCACCCCGGCGGCCTCATTCGTTTTTCGTTCCCCGGGGGCCGGTTCCGGTGATACGTTGCTTCTGTCGATCCCCCATCCCATGGAGGTTGCCGTGCACCCCGCTCTCGTAACGCCCGGCCGTTGGGCCTTCGCCGCCCTTCTCCTGGTCGCCGCCTGCTCCGCCTCCCCTCCGCCTCTCCCCGACGTCGACGCGCTCCCCGTCCGGAAGGATCTGCCCGACCCCCTCGTCATGCTGGACGGGCGGCGCGTCGAGACCGCCGGGCAGTGGGCGCGGGACCGCAAGCCCGAGCTCCGCCGCCTCGTCCAGCACTACATGTACGGCTTCTTCCCCACGCCCCCGCCGGAGGGCGTGACGGCGACGATGGACCGCGTCGACCCCGCCGCGCTCGGCGGCAAGGCGACGCTCAAGGAGATCACGATCGCGTTCGGTCCGCCGGAGGCGCCGAAGATCCATCTCCTCCTGGTCGTGCCCGCCAAGCGGGCCGGTCCCGCCCCCGTCATCCTCGGCCTCAACTTCCGCGGCAACCACACGGTCCTGCCCGACCCGCGCATCGCGCTCCCGCAGGGCTGGGTGCCGAAGGGGGCGGAATCGAAGGACAACCGGGCGACCGAGGCCGGGCGAGGGACGTCGACCGCCGGCTGGGCGATCGAGAACTCCGTCGACCGCGGCTATGCGATCGCGACCTTCTACCACGGCGACATCGACCCCGACCGGAACGACTTCACGGACGGGATCCACCCGTTCTACCGCGAGCCCGGCCAGGCCGCGCCCGGCCCGCACGACTGGGGCGCGCTGGCGGCGTGGGCGTGGGGGCTCTCGCGGGCCGCGGACTACCTCGCGAGCGACCCGGACCTCGACCCGAAGCGGATCGCCGTCTACGGCCACTCGCGCAACGGCAAGACGGCGCTCCTGGCCGCCGCGTTCGACGAGCGCTTCGCGATCGCCTTCCCCCACCAGGCCGGCTGCGGCGGGACCGCGCCGAGCCGGACGCACAACCCGAAGGCGGAGACGACGAAGCGGATCAACACGGTCTTCCCGCACTGGTTCAACGACACGTTCCCCCGCTTCGACGACCAGGTCGAGCGGCTGCCCTTCGACCAGAACGCCCTCGTGGCGCTCTGCGCGCCGCGACCGGTCCTCTTCACGAACGGGGTCCTGGACCAGTGGGCCGACCCGCCGGGGCAGTTCGACGTGCTGAAGGCGGCGGACCCGGTGTACCGACTGCTGGGCGCCGGGGGGCTGGAGGCGTCGGAGATGCCGCCGGTCGGGAAGCCGTCGATGGGCACGCTCGGCTATTACATCGCGGAAGGGCCGCACACCTGCAACGTCGGCTACTGGAACGTGATCCTGGACTTCGCCGACCGTCACACGATGAAATAGCCAGCCCGTGAGCGCGGTGGTCGAATGCGGGGCCTGACCCGATCAAGTCCCCGATGCATCATCCCGTGTTACTTCAAGTAACACATTCCAGCCCCCTCCCCCGCGCTCGATTCTTGCACATCCTCCTCTCGCGACGCAACTTGCGCCATATTTCGATTTCTGGCACGCCATTTGCTCGTGTCGGGCATGCGCCACGGCGCCTTGCCCCGGCATCTGCCCGCCGTCTTCCGCCGCCACGAGCCGGAAAAGACCGTCCTCTACCAGAATGTGTCCAAAGACAGGGCACAACCCCGATATCGCGGGGTCGTTCGTCTTCGCCTCGCGGCAGCCGGTACCCGGTGGACGACCCGTGGATCGGGGTTGTCCGCCGACTCGTGGACACGGCTCAAGTCCCGGCGGACCAACCCCTCCCACTTCCGGCGGAGGGCGGTGGTCCCGGCGGTTGATCAGGCCCCGGCCTTGGGGGGTGCGTGTCACTCTGGTGGCCCCCCCCTTGCGCCAAAGGATTTTCCAGCGGCGGGCATCCGCATCGTCCGGAGGCGGGTCCTCCCCGATGCACCGGGGCCCCCGGCCGTGCGGGGCGCGGGGGCGGGAAGGGGGACCCGTCGCAGTAGGGGTGAGATCGGATGAAAGGCCCCCCTCCGTTTGCCGTGAGCGCCGGATCGTGCGATTTCGGGGCCCCATCCCCGTGGAGCCCGCCTTCGCCTCGAGTC
>CAYUME010000623.1:0-3689 GCA_964445475.1 uncultured Planctomycetia bacterium | reverse complement strand
GCTCGACCACCGCCGGCTCGGGGGGACGCTCGACGACGCCGCGGGGGAGGCGTTCGACAAGGCGGCGGCGATCCTCGGCCTCCCCTTCCCCGGCGGCCCCTCGATCGAGCAGGCGGCGCGCGGGGGCGACCCCCGCGCCGTCCGATTCCCCCGCACGATGCTCGCGCGCCACTCGCTCGACTTCAGCTTCAGCGGCGTGAAGACGGCGGTCCTCTACGAGGTCTACGGCCAGGCGGCCTTCCGGGGCGAGCCGCGGAAGCCGGGATCCCCGCGGGCGGACCGGAAGGGGGCGCGGGCGAGCCGCCGGGAAGTCCTGCGGGACGCGCAGGCCGCCGGCCGGCCGATCCCCCCGCAGCGACGGGCCGACCTCTGCGCGTCGTTCCAGGAGGCGGTCGTGGACGTGCTGGTCGCCAAGACCCTTCGGGCGGCGGAGCGGGAGGGGTGCGACCGGATCGCGGTGGGCGGGGGCGTGGCCTGCAACGGGCGCCTCCGGGAGAAGATGCAGGCGGCCGCGCCGGCCCGCGGTATGCGCGCCTGCTACCCCCCCCCGGCCTTCTGCACCGACAACGCCGCCATGGTCGCCGGCCTCGGCTTCCACCTCGCCCGCCAGGAGCGCTTCGCGGACCTCGCGCTGGACGCCGTCCCGACCTGAGGAAACCGCCGCCCGGATTCGGAAGGCGGGCGGCCCCATTCGGAAGGACGCATGAACCCGCACAAGCTCCTCGCCCTGCTCCGCGACCTACGCGCCGGGAAGCTCACCCCCGAGGCCGCGCTGCACCGCCTGCGCACCCTCCCGTTCGTCGCCCTCGACGGCGCGCACGTGGACACCCACCGCGCCCTCCGGTGCGGCACCCCCGAGGTGATCTTCTGCCAGGGCAAGACCCCCGCGCAGATCACCCGGATCGCGAAGACCCTCCTCGCCCAGGGCGGCAACCTGCTCGCCACCCGCGCCGACCGGGAGGCCTTCCGCGCCGTCCGCCGCGCCGACCGCCGCGCCGTTTATCACCAGGCAGCCCGATGCGTGACCGTCCGCCGGGCCCCCTGGCGCGACGAGGGGGCGGGAACCATCCTCGTCGTCACCGCCGGGACGAGCGACCTGCCTGTCGCGGAGGAGGCGCGCGTGACCGCGGAAGCGCTGGGCAACCGAGTGGAACTGCTCAGCGACGTGGGCGTGGCCGGCGTCCACCGCCTCCTTGCCCACACGGACCGCCTGGCCGCGGCGCACGTGCTGATCGTCGTGGCCGGGATGGAGGGGGCGCTGGCCAGCGTCGTCGGCGGCCTCGTCTCCCGCCCCGTCATCGCCGTCCCCACCAGCATCGGCTACGGGGCGAGCTTCCAGGGGATCGCGCCGCTCCTGACGATGCTCAACTCTTGCGCCGCCGGCGTGGCGGTCGTGAACATCGACAACGGCTTCGGCGCCGGCTACCTCGCCAGCCTGATCAACCGCCGGGCCCCGTAGCCCCGCTCCCGCCGCCGCCCGATCCCCGCGCGCGGCGCACCGCCAACCCATTCCTCATTCCCCGCGGGACCGGAGGAGCGCGGCCGCCGCGCCCGACCGTCTTGCGGTCCTTGATCCGATCCCCCCCGGTGGTATACTCCGGCCGTTTCGCCCGCCTTCGCGCTACGGCGGACGAGCGGGACAGGCCGGACTTCGTTTCTTTTCCAGGTCAGGCTCCCGCCTTCGCGCAAGGCTTCGGCGGGTCCGCCGAAGCTGCGGCCAACGGCCGCAGCGAAGGAGGATCGGCGGGGTGAGTCGGGTTGTTGCCGTTGAAACCCGCCCCTCCGGGGCGGGATGCCTTGCGCACCGGGAACCTCCTCAGGGAGACACCGACATGGTCCTGCGCCCCACGCGTCCGTCGCGTTTCCAGAAAGGGCAGGTCCCCGCGCGGCCGGGGACCCGTCCCGTGCCCGTTCTCCGCCCCGCCTCGACGCCGACGCCGCCCCCGGCCCAGGCCGCGCGGGCTCCGCAGCCTCCGCCGAATGCGGACGACCCCCAGGGGCCCGGGATCGAGGACATGGCCCCCCCCCTGATCGCGGCGCCGGACGAGACCGACACGGGCTCGATCCCGATCGCCCGTCCGACGCGCCCGGGCGGCCCCCGCCCCGTGGGACAGGCCCCCGCCCCGAAACCGGAGGCGCAATCGACGAACCTCCGGAACCTCGAGGCGCTGCTCCAGGAAAGCAAGACCGCGCTCCGCGATCGCGACGAGGCCCTCGCCAAGGCGGCCGCCCTGGAGACGCGCGTGGACGAGCTGAGCGCGATCGCGAGCCGGGCGAGCGAACAGCAGGATCAGCTCGCCGCCGTGATGGCCGAGCGCGACCGGAACGCCGAGGCCCTCGCGGAGGCCCAGCAGCAGGTCGAGGCGCTGAAGCCGCTCGAGGCCGCGGTCGCGGACCTCAAGTCGAAGCTGGCCGCCTCGGAGCGAACGCGGACCAAGCTCGCCCAGGAACACGCCCGGATGAAGGCCCGGATCGCCTCGGTGGAAGGCCAGCAGAAGGAGCTCATGGAGCACCTCAAGGCCTCGGAGACCAAGCGGCGAAAGGCCGAGACGGCCCTCGCGAACGCGAAAGAGACCCGGAACGAATACCTCTACCGTCTCCAGGCCGTACAGGCCATTTCCCAGGGCGAGGCCCCGCCGTCGCGGTCCCAGGTGACGGCCGAAGCCGAGAAACAGGACGAGGAGAAGGACGGCGCCTAGCGGCTGCCCCCATCAGGCCTTGTCCGAAAACGCACGCACGCGGCACGCCGGTCCCGGTGATCCCGCGACGCCCGCGAGACGTGCACGCCGCGCCCGCGTCCCGGGCGAAGCCGGCCCCCTCCGGTCCCGTGCGCCCCCTCCGTGCCGCGACACGCCGCAACGCCCTCCGGAGCCGAGCCGGAGGTGCCGCTTCACAGGAAGGCGGTCCCCCCGGACGAGCGGACCCGGCTTTCTTTCGCCCACATTCCCTGTTGGCTCACGCCGAAACCGGTTATCTATAGATAATAGTAGGCCGTTCCGGAGCCCCCCATGCCACGCGACCCGGCCGCCTTCACCCGCCTCTTCATCCGCCACCGCGGCATGGTCTCCTCCTACCTCCTCTCCCTCGTCCACGACCCCAACGACGCGGAGGACCTCCTCCAGGATGTGGCGGTCAACCTCATGCAAAAGTTCGACGACTTCGACGGCCGCGACTTCGGGGCGTGGGCGCGCCAGGTGGCGCGGTGGCACGTACTCAACCACTGGCGGTCGGAGACGCGCTACCAGCGGGCCCTGCGGGGGTCGACGCTGGACCTGCTGGACGAGGCCTTCGCGGCGGACGAGGCGCAGGCCGGCACGTGGGAGGCCCGCAAGTCGGCGCTCATCCGCTGCCTCGCGGGGCTCGGGGCCCGGCTCCGCGGCGCCGTCGAGATGCGCTACGTCAACGGATTCTCCCTCGCCCAGATCGCCGCCCGGCTCGGCAAGCGCGAGAGCGCCGTCCAGATGGCCATGGCCCGCACCCGGGACCGCCTCGCGGAGTGCGTCCGCCGTTCGCTGGCCGCGGAGGAGACCGCGTGATGGAACGGACGCGCGAGCTGATCCACCGGTACTTCGACGACACCCTCGACGCCGCCGGCCTGGCCGAGATGGAGTCCCGGCTCTCCATCGACCCGGAGGCGCGGCGGACCTTCGCCGCCATGGCCCGGGACCACGCCCTCCTGATGGAGACGC